>NZ_PCQC01000016.1:0-136539 GCF_002979955.1 Pseudomonas sp. MYb2 | reverse complement strand
CGCCACCCCCACCGCCATCCCCGTGCGAGTCATCGCGGTCAGCGAAAAAGACGTCCCCCGCTACACCAGCGGCATCGGCTCCGTACTCTCACTACACAGCGTCGTGGTGCGCCCACAAATAGACGGCATCCTCACCAAAATCCTCGTCAAAGAAGGCCAACTCGTCAAAACAGGCGACCTGCTGGCCACCATCGACGACCGCTCCATCCGCGCCAGCCTCGACCAGGCCCGCGCCCAACTGGGCGAAAGCCAGGCGCAACTGCAAGTCGCCCTGGTCAACCTCAAACGCTACAAACTGCTCACCGTCGACGACGGCATCTCGAAACAGACCTACGACCAGCAACAAGCCCTGGTCAACCAACTCAAAGCCACCGCCCAAGGCAACCAGGCCTCCATCGATTCCGCACAAGTACAACTTTCCTACACGCAGATCCGCTCCCCGGTCACCGGCCGCGTCGGTATTCGTACAGTCGACGAAGGCAACTTCCTGCGCATGACCGACACCGCCGGCCTGTTCACCGTCACCCAGATCGACCCGATTGCCGTCGAGTTCTCGCTGCCCCAGCAAATGCTGCCGACCCTGCAAGGCCTGATCAGCGACCCGCAACGCGCACAGGTCAAGGCCTACATCGGCGCTGATACCGACGGCGAAACCGGCAACCTGCTCGGCGAAGGTCACCTGACCCTGATCGACAACCAGATCAACGCCAACACCGGCACCATCCGCGCCAAGGCCGAATTCGCCAACGCCAGCCAGAAGCTCTGGCCCGGACTGCTGGTCACGGTGAAAATTCAGACAGCCCTCGACAAGGATGCGCTGGTCGTCCCGCCGACAGTCGTACAACGTGGCCTCGACCAACACTTCGTTTACCGCGTGAATGGCGACAAGGTCGAAGCCGTGCAAGTGCAGATGGTTTACCAAGGCAGCGGTCAGGACATCATCAAAGGCGTGAAGGCCGGTGACGTGCTGGTGACCGACGGCCAGTCGCGGCTCAAACCCGGTTCGACCGTGCAAGTCATGACCGAGCCGGCGCAGGTGGTGCAAGCGGAGCCGAAACCATGAAGGCGCACAAAGGCGTCTCTACGTGGTGCATCGATCACCCGGTCGCGACGATTCTGCTGACCATCGCGCTGGTGCTGGTCGGTCTGATTGCCTTCCCCCGTCTACCAATCGCCCCACTGCCGGAAGCGGAGTTTCCTACGATTCAGGTCTCCGCGCAGTTGCCCGGCGCCAGCCCCGACACCATGGCCTCGTCCGTGGCCACGCCGCTGGAGGTGCAATTCAGCGCCATCCCCGGCATGACCCAGATGACCTCCAGCAGTGCGCTCGGCTCCAGCCTTTTGACCCTGCAATTCACCCTCGATAAAAGCATCGACACTGCCGCGCAGGAAGTCCAGGCGGCGATCAACACCGCCGCCGGCAAACTGCCCAAGGACATGCCGACGCTGCCAACGTGGAAGAAGGTCAACCCGGCCGACAGCCCGGTGCTGATCCTCAGCGTCAGTTCGACGCAAATGCCCGGCACCGAACTCAGCGACCTGGTGGAAACCCTGCTCTCGCGTCAGATCAGTCAGATCGACGGCGTAGGACAAATCAACATCACCGGTCAGCAACGTCCGGCGATTCGCGTACAAGCTTCGGCGGACAAACTCGCGGCGATCGGCCTGACCCTCGCCGACATTCGTCTGGCGATCCAGCAGACCAGCCTCAACCTCGCCAAAGGTGCGCTGTACGGCGAATCGAGCATTTCCACGCTGTCGACCAACGACCAGCTCTTCCACCCCGAGGACTACAGCCAACTCATCGTTTCCTACAAGGATGGCGCGCCGGTTCACCTGCGCGATGTCGCCAAAGTCGTCAACGGTTCGGAAGATGCCTACGTGCAAGCGTGGGCCGGTGACCAACCCGGGGTGAACCTGGTGATCTCGCGCCAGCCCGGCGCCAACATCGTTGAAACCGTTGACCGCATTCAAGCCGCCCTGCCCGGTCTCGAAGCGATGCTGCCGGCTTCGGTGCAGGTGAAAACCCTGATCGACCGCACGCAGACCATTCGTGCCTCGCTGCATGAAGTCGAAATCACCCTGTTGATCGCGATCCTGCTGGTGGTCGCGGTGATGGCGCTGTTCTTGCGCCAATTGTCGGCAACCCTGATTGTTTCGGCGGTGCTCGGCGTATCGCTGATCGCCAGTTTCGCCTTGATGTACATCCTCGGTTTCAGCCTGAACAACCTGACACTGGTGGCGATTGTCGTCGCGGTTGGCTTCGTCGTTGACGACGCGATTGTGGTGGTGGAAAACATCCACCGGCATCTGGAGGCCGGCGATGATATGCGCGAAGCGGCGATCAAGGGCGCCGGCGAGATCGGCTTCACCGTGGTCTCGATCAGTTTCTCGCTGGTGGCGGCGTTTATTCCGCTGCTGTTCATGGGCGGTGTGGTCGGGCGACTGTTCAAGGAATTCGCCCTGACTGCGACCTCAACCATCATGATTTCCGTGGTGGTGTCGCTGACCCTCGCGCCTACGCTCGCCGCACTGTTCATGCGCAAACCGGTGCATCACGCCCACGCCAAACCGGGCTTCAGCGAACGCCTGCTCGGCTGGTATGAACGAGGCCTGCGCCGTGCTCTCGCCCATCAGAAATTGATGATTGGCGTGTTCGGTTTGTCGCTGGCACTGGCCATCGGCGGTTACATCTTTATCCCGAAAGGTTTCTTCCCGGTGCAGGACACCGGTTTCGTCCTCGGCACCACTGAAGCGGCTGCGGATATTTCCTACGGCGACATGGTGAAAAAACACTTGGCCATGGCCGAAATCGTCGCCGCTGATCCGGCGGTTCAGGCGTTTTCCCATTCAGTCGGTGTCTCCGGCAGCAACCAGACCATCGCCAACGGCCGCTTCTGGATTGCCCTGAAAAAACGTGGCGACCGCGACGTCAGCGCCAGCCAGTTCATCGACCGCATCCGTCCGCAACTGATGAAAGTCCCCGGCATCGTCCTCTACCTGCGCGCCGGCCAGGACATCAACCTCAGCTCCGGTCCAAGCCGCGCGCAGTACCAATACGTGCTGAAGAGCAACGACGGCGCGACCCTCGCGACATGGACGCAACGCCTGACCGAAAAACTGCGCAGCAACCCGGCGTTCCGCGACATTTCCAACGATCTGCAACTGGGCGGCAGCATCACCCACATCAGTATCGACCGCAGCGCCGCCGCCCGCTTCGGCCTGACTGCCAGCGATGTCGACGAGGCGCTGTACGACGCCTTTGGCCAACGCCAGATCAACGAATTCCAGACTCAGGTCAATCAGTACAACGTGATTCTGGAGCTGGACACCAAGCAGCGCGGCAAGGCCGAAAGCCTCAACTATTTCTACCTGCGCTCACCGCTGAGTGGCGAGATGGTCCCGCTGTCAGCGTTGGCAAAATTCGATGCGCCAACCATTGGCCCTCTGTCGATCGCGCATGACGGCATGTTCCCGGCCGCCAACCTGTCGTTCAACCTCGCGCCCGGTGTGGCGTTGGGTGATGCGGTAATTCTGCTCAATCAGGCCAAGGCCGAGATCGGCATGCCGACGGCGATCAGCGGCAATTTCCAGGGCGCAGCGCAGGCGTTCCAGAGTTCGCTGGCCAGTCAGCCGTGGCTGATTCTCGCGGCGCTGGTGGCGGTGTACATCATTCTCGGTGTGCTTTATGAAAGCTTCGTGCACCCGCTGACGATCATCTCCACGCTGCCGGCGGCGGGTTTGGGCGCGGTGATCATGTTGTGGATCTGCGGCCAGGACTTTTCGATCATGGCGTTGATCGGGCTGGTGTTGCTGATCGGTATCGTCAAGAAGAACGGCATCCTGATGATCGACTTCGCTCTGGAGGCGCAGCGCCACCGAGGCCTGTCGCCGCAGGAGGCGATTTTCGAGGCGTGCATCACGCGGTTCCGGCCAATCATCATGACCACCCTCGCCGCCCTGCTCGGCGCGCTGCCGCTAATGCTCGGTTACGGCACCGGCGCCGAATTGCGCCAGCCGCTGGGGATCGCGGTGGTCGGCGGTTTGCTGGTCAGCCAGATGCTGACGTTGTTTACCACGCCGGTCATATACTTATGGCTTGAGCGGCTGTTCCATCGGCCTAAGCCCGCGCCATTACCAGCGCTAGCAACCACAGACTGAGGCGGGTCATGCGCGTTCTGATTATCGAAGACGAGGAAAAAACCGCGGACTATCTGCACCGCGGTCTGACGGAACAGGGTTACACCGTGGATCTGGCCCGCGACGGTGTCGAGGGTCTGCATCTGGCGCTGGAAAGCGACTACGCGGTGATCGTCCTCGACGTCATGTTGCCGGGCCTCGATGGCTTCGGCGTACTGCGCGCATTGCGTGCGCGCAAGCAGACCCCGGTGATCATGCTCACCGCCCGCGAGCGCGTCGAAGACCGCATCAAAGGCCTGCGCGACGGTGCCGACGATTACCTCGGCAAACCGTTTTCCTTTCTTGAACTGGTCGCGCGCCTGCAAGCGCTGACCCGACGCAGTGGCGGCCACGAACCGGTGCAAGTGAGTATCGCCGACCTGTGGATAGATTTGATCAGCCGCAAGGCCACCCGCGCCGGAACCCGACTGGATCTGACGGCCAAGGAGTTTTCCCTGCTCAGCGTTCTCGCCCGTCGGCAAGGTGAAATCCTTTCGAAAACCGCGATTGCCGAGATGGTCTGGGACATCAATTTCGACAGCGATGCGAATGTCGTCGAAGTGGCGATCAAACGCCTGCGCGCCAAGCTCGACGGGCCGTTCGACGAGAAACTGCTGCACACCATTCGCGGCATGGGTTATGTGCTGGAGAGCCGTGGTGTCCAGTAATTCGATTGCCTTGCGCCTCAGTGGAATGTTCACGCTGGTGGCGCTGCTGGTGTTTCTGTTGATCGGCGGCGCGTTGTATCAACAGGTCGACAAAGGCTTGGGATTGCTCCCGGAAGCCGAGCTGGATGCGCGTTACAGCGTGCTCGAATCCACCGTTGGCCGCTTCGGTACGCCCGAACACTGGGTGAAGATCAACAACAAACTCAAGCTGCTCGGCGAAGAAGACAAGCGCATCAGTTTCTGGATCAGCAGCGGCGATCCGCAATACGAATACGGCAACCTTACGCCGCAGATCCGCGAGATCACCAATGGGCCGCTGGGCATGCGCGATCTGCAATTGCCGGGGCAGCCTTATCCACTGAAAGTGCTGGTGAGTGAATTTCCGGCCAAAGATCAGCGCCCACCGCTGCGCTTCATGATCGGTATCAATACCGAGACGTTTCATGAGACGCAGCACAACCTGTTGATCGCATTGATCGGCCTGGCGATTGTCGGTGTGCTGATGGCCTCGGCACTGGGTTATTGGGTGGCGCGGATCGGCCTCAAGCCGTTGATCAAGCTGTCCCATGAAGCTCAACGACTGGCGCCACCCCTTCGCGCCGGGCGCTTGCGTCTGTCGCCGCTGCCACCGGAGCTTGAGCAATTTGTCGACTCGTTCAACTCGACGCTGGAGCGGGTTGAGCAGGCCTACTCGCGGCTGGAATCGTTCAACGCCGATGTCGCCCACGAGCTGCGTTCGCCGCTGACCAATCTGATCGGCCAGACCCAAGTGGCGCTGACCCGTGGGCGCTCTGCCGAACACTATTTCGAAGTGCTGCAATCCAATCTGGAAGAGCTGGAACGGCTGCGCTCGATCATTAACGACATGTTGTTTCTGGCCAGTGCCGATCAGGGCAACAAGGCGACCAAACTCACGTCCACTTCGCTGGCGGATGAGGTGGCAACGACGCTGGAATATCTGGATTTCATCCTTGAGGACGCACAGGTTGAAGTACAAGTCAGCGGTGATGCGCTGGTGCAGATCGAGGTCGCGCATTTGCGCCGGGCGCTGATCAATTTGCTGAGCAATGCAGTGCAGCACACCGGGCCGGGACAGGTGATCGAGGTGCTTATTGAGGTTGAAGAGCATCAGGTGAGTATCGGTGTTGCCAACCCCGGAACGCCGATTGCCAGCGAGCATTTGCCACGGTTGTTCGAGCGCTTTTATCGGGTGGATGCGTCGCGCAGTAACAGTGGCAATAACCATGGGTTGGGGCTGGCGATCGTCAAGGCGATTGCGCTGATGCATGGTGGGGATGTGTTTGTGCGCAGTGATCGGGGGATGAATACTTTCGGGATTTATTTGCCGGTCTGAAAAGCCCCTCACCCTAACCCTCTCCCAGAGGGAGAGGGGACTGATTGGGGGATGCTGCAGATGTGCACCGACCTGATCTTGATTCACCGAATCCATAATCGACTGGATCTTTCAGGTCGATGTACAACGCCAGACACCTCGGTCAGCTCCCTCTCCCTCCGGGAGAGGGCTGGGGTGAGGGGCTTTTGACTGGCATTGAAATATCCAGTCGAACTCAGGCTTTGAAGAGCATGGAGATCTGCTCCCTTCCCCCTCGCCCCCTTGGGGGAGAGGGCTGGGGTGAGGGGGTGATTTTTGCTCTTGCTGTAACAGTCATTTATGAAAATCACGCTGTTTCCCAACGCCCGGCAACCTTATCTTTGCCCGCACCAAACAGCACTCGCCAAGCGAGAAGGTTTTCAAGATGTCCAACAGTATGGGTATTGCCAGCGCGTTCGTTTTGTCCTCATTGATCCTGTCGCCGATGGCGATGGCTGAAGAATCGCAGTCGTTCGTAGCGCACAACGTCGCTCGCGCTCAGGCTTACGATCAGTATCAGGCTGAAGTGATGGCCAAGGCGCAAAATACCTCGCAAGCCCCGCAGGCTGCCACTTCCCAGATTCAATCGTCCGAGAAAGACAGCTGAGTCGCGCATCGCGCCAACGTTTCCCTCGACGCGGTTGTTTGGCTCTTCCCGTTCAACCGTCGTCATTCCAGGCCGCTGCCTTTCAGCGGCCTTTTTTCGTTGTGGTCTGAAA
This sequence comes from Pseudomonas sp. MYb2, assembly GCF_002979955.1. Lineage (NCBI taxonomy): Bacteria > Pseudomonadati > Pseudomonadota > Gammaproteobacteria > Pseudomonadales > Pseudomonadaceae > Pseudomonas > Pseudomonas sp. MYb2. The sequence continues at coordinate 129,601 of NZ_PCQC01000016.1, read as the reverse complement.
GCCGTTTGGTTCGTCTGTAACAACAAGAAACATCGAGCGCCTCAAAATATAGAGGCGCCAGTTGACCCAAGGAGCTCCATTGCACGTGCGTTACCCAGTCAGTTTCACCCCGCTGTTCATTGCAATTGCCGCAACGATTGTGCCCGTCGCTCAGGCTGATGAGCCTGCCAAACAAGGCTTCGTCGAAGGTTCGAGCCTCAACCTAAACGCCCGCAACTACTACATGAATCGCAACCGCTTGCAGAAAGCGGACGACAACATCGAGTGGGGCCAGGGCTTTCTCGGCGTATTCAAATCGGGTTACACCGAAGGCACGGTCGGTTTCGGCATTGATGCCCACGCCATGCTCGGGTTGAAACTCGACGGTGGTGGCGGCACGGACGGCTCGAGCATCCTGCCGGTCAGCGACGGTAACGGCAAAGCGCCGGGCACGTTCTCCACGGCGGGCGGCACACTGAAAATGCGCGCATTCGATACCGAATTGAAGGCCGGTGATCTGTTCCTCACCAACCCGGTGATTGCCGGCGGTGAAACGCGCATGCTGCCGCAGACTTTTCGTGGTGTGAGCCTGAGCAACCACAGCTTCGATGGCTGGTTGATTGAAGGTGGTCAAGCGAGTTTTACCAAGCCTTACAACCAAAGCGGTCACACACGCATCGGCACGTCCTACGGAACATTGGCAGATGGCGACGAGAGCCAGCACCTGAACTGGGCCGGTGTGGCCTGGAGCGGTGTCGAAGGCCTGACCAGCAGTCTTTATGCCTCTGAGCTCAAGGACATCTGGAACCAGTACTACTACGACCTGGATTACACCTGGCAATTGAACGATCTGGTCAGCCTCAACCCGGGCCTGCACTTCTATCACACGCAAGACACCGGTGATGCGCTGTTGGGCAACATCGACAACAACACCTACAGCCTGCATTTCACCGTGGGCGTCGGTAATCACAGCGTTACCGCCGCGTATCAGCGGGTCAATGGCAACACCCCATTCGACTACATCAGCCAGGGCGACAGCGTTTATCTCGACAATTCCCAGCAGTACTCCGACTTCAACGGCCCGAACGAGCGCTCGTGGAAGCTCAAGTACGCCTATGATTTCGCCGGCGTCGGCGTGCCGGGGCTGACTTCGTCTGTCTCCTACTCGCGCGGCACGGTGGATCTGACCAAGGCCGACGCCGACAGCAAAGGCTATTCCAACTGGTACAGCGTCGATGGCCGCAACGCCAAACACTGGGAACGCGACCTCGATCTGAAATACGTCGTGCAGAGCGGTCAGGCCAAGGATCTGGCGGTGCACCTGCAATGGGCGAGCAACCGTGGCGGCAACGGTTACGGTGCAATTGATTCGGACACAGATGAATACCGCATGATCATCGACTACCCGATCAACGTCTTCTAAGATCGACGCTAAGCTGACTGCAGACTGACTCCGATAGCTCAAACAATTACCAACCCTGTGGGAGCGAGCTTGCTCCCACAGTGGAATACCGTCACTGAACTCGTGCAACTACGCTTATAAGACTTCCCTCCAACCGATATCCAATCATGATCGCGAGCCGTACCCCACCCGTTGCGGGCAAGACCGGACGCCCCGAGTTGCTGCTGATCTGCGGCAGTTCGCTGACCGTGATCGCGATTCTATGCATCGTCACCTTCCTGCTGATCCGTGAGCACGCCAACGCGCAGGAATCGGCGACCCGCAGCGCCACCACCATTGCGCAACTGATCGACGCCGATGTGCTGCGCACGGTCGAGTTGTACGACTTGACGCTGCAAGGTCTGATCGCCGCCGCGCAGCGTGATGACCTGCAAAATGTCTCGCCGCAGATCCGCCATCTGGCGCTGTTCGACCGCTCGACCACGGCACGCTTCAAGGGCGACATCCTGCTCCTCGACAAACACGGCGACGTGCTCGCCGACTCTTCGCGGGTCGAACCGAAACCGGGCAATTTCGCCGACCGCGACTACTTCCTCGCCCACGCCTTCAATCGCGATGTCGGCATGTTTATCAGCCGCCCGTTCAAGACCCGTTGCGACTGCGACGAGGCCAACCAGTGGCGCATCAGCTTCAGTCGGCGTATTTCCTCGCAAACCGGTGAGTTCGCCGGTGTGGCCGTGGCGTCGATGAAACTCGACTACTTCGATCAGTTGTTCAACAGCCTCGACATCGGTAAAGACAGCACGCTGAACATCATCGATAACGACGGTGTTCTGCTGGCGCAGAAGCCCTATCTGCAAAGCGATTCCATCGGCAAAAGCTTCGGTAACAGACCCAACGTGATACGGATTCTGCGCGACAAGGATGGCAATGGCAGTTTCACCAGTACTTCGAGCATGGATCATCAACAGCGTCTCTATACCTATTCGCGAGTCGGCAATTTGCCGCTGACCGTGATGGTCGCGCTGTCCAGCGATGAGGTATTCGGCACTTGGCGCCGCACCGCGTTGTTGATCAGTGGTGCCACGGGCGTGTTGTGCGTGGGTTTGCTGTGGCTGACCTGGCTGCTGGTCCGTGAGTTGCGCCGACGTCAGCGCGCCGAGCACGAACTGGCGCAATTGGCCGCTACCGATGCGCTGACTGGCGTCGCCAATCGGCGGATGCTCGATCAGGCGTTGCGTCACGAATGGTTCCGCGCCCAGCGCTCAGGCAAACCGATGTCGGTGATGATGATCGATGCCGACCACTTCAAGGCGTTCAATGATCGACATGGGCATCTGGGCGGAGATCAGGCGCTGAAGACGCTGGCCCGTGTCATCACTGAAAATGTCCGGCGACCGGCGGATCTGGTCGCGCGTTATGGCGGCGAGGAGTTTTCAGTGATTCTGGCCGAGACCGACGGTCATGGCGCGCAGCAGATTGCCGAGCATATTCGTCAGGCGGTGGAGCAGTTGCCGCTGGTCGATGGGGCCGAGCGGCCGATGACGGTGAGTATTGGCATCGCGACGTGGACGGCGGCGAGCGAGATGACGCTGGAACAGTTGCTGTTTGCGGCGGACAAGGCGTTGTATCAGGCCAAGGAAGGTGGGCGTAACCGGGTGGTGGTGGCTGCCTGACAGGTGTATTGGCTTCACCGGCCCTATCGCGAGCAGGCTCACTCCTACAGGGGAATGCATTCCAAATGTAGGAGTGAGCCTGCTCGCGATGAGGCCGGCCCAGGCAACACAAAAACCAAGGGCATAAAAAAAGGCCATCCAAGGATGGCCTTCAAAAAACTAGAGAGGTTTTTTACTTACACCGCCGCAACCGGGCGCATGTAAGAGATTGGTGCGGTGCTGGCGTCTTCGAACGTCACCACTTCCCAAGCGTCTGTCTGCTCAATCAACTTGCGCAGCAGCTGGTTGTTCAGTGCATGACCGGACTTGAAGCCTTTGAACTCACCAATCAGGCTGTTACCCAAAAGGTACAGGTCGCCAATGGCATCGAGGATCTTGTGCTTGACGAATTCGTCTTCATAGCGAAGGCCGTCTTCGTTCAACACGCCATCGGCATCGACCACGATTGCGTTTTCAACGCTGCCGCCGAGTGCGAGGTTGTGCTTGCGCAGGTACTCGATATCACTCATGAAACCAAAGGTACGCGCGCGGCTGACTTCTTTTACGAACGAAGTGCTGGAAAAATCCACGCTTGCACTTTGGGTGCGGTCCCGGAATACCGGGTGATCGAAATCGATCTCGAAGCTCACCTTGAACCCTTCGAAAGGGACGAAAGTGGCGCGCTTGTCGCCGTCTTCCACTGTCACTTCACGCAGGATGCGGATGAATTTCTTGGCGGCGTCCTGTTCTTCCAGGCCTGCCGATTGAATCAGGAATACGAAGGGTCCAGCGCTGCCATCCATGATCGGGACTTCGGACGCGGAGAGCTCGACGTAGGCGTTATCGATGCCCAGGCCAGCCATGGCCGAGAGCAAGTGCTCTACCGTGTCCACTTTCACGTCGCCATTGATCAGCGTCGTCGACATAGTGGTTTCACCGACGTTTTCCGCGCGGGCAGGAATCTGCACCACAGGGTCGAGGTCAGCGCGACAAAACACAATGCCAGTGTCGACAGGCGCAGGCTTGAGGGTCAGATAGACCTTCTCACCGGAGTGCAGGCCTACACCTGTGGCACGGATAATATTTTTCAGTGTGCGTTGTTTAATCATGGCTTGGGCCGCTTCAGCGCAAATTGCGAACTGGTATCAACAAAGGCTGGCGATGATAGCAGACCATGCCTTTGCTGAACACCAATCACCTTCATAGCCCTGATACATTCCATCAATCGGCCTGACGACGCAGGAATGCCGGGATGTCCAGGTAGTCCAGATCATCTTGCGGATTCATCTTCGCGGCAGCCGCAGCACCGGCCTGAGCCTGGTTGCGCATGACGGTCGGACGGTCCAGATCACGGTAGTTGACCGCTGGCGCTTCCTGACGGGCCGCAGCCGGTTGTTGCACCTGGGCGGAAGCCATGGAGGTATGAACGGTGTTGTCGATGACCTTCACAGGCTTCTCGATTTTCGCGCCCAGACCGGTGGCAACCACAGTCACGTGCAGCTCGTCGCGCATGTCCGGATCGATAACGGTACCGACCTTGACCATCGCGTGCTCGGAAGCGAAGGCTTCGATGATGCTACCCACGTCGGAGTACTCACCCAGAGACAGGTCAGGACCGGCGGTGATGTTCACCAGGATGCCGCGTGCGCCTTGCAGGTTCACGTCTTCCAGCAGCGGGTTGCGGATTGCCGCTTCAGTTGCTTCACGTGCACGGTTCGGACCGCTGGCGCAGCCAGTGCCCATCATCGCCATGCCCATTTCGCTCATCACGGTACGTACGTCGGCGAAGTCGACGTTGATCATGCCCGGACGCTTGATGATGTCGGAGATACCGCGAACGGCACCGGCTAGTACATCGTCTGCCTTGGCGAAAGCCGACAGCAGGCTCGCGTCTTTACCGAGGATGGTCAGCAGCTTCTCGTTAGGAATGGTGATCAACGAGTCGACGCTTTCCGAGAGCATACGGATGCCTTCGTCGGCAATCTGCATACGCTTGCGGCCTTCGAACGGGAACGGACGCGTTACGACAGCAACGGTCAGAATGCCCATTTCCTTGGCCACTTCGGCGATGATCGGCGCAGCACCGGTACCGGTACCGCCGCCCATGCCAGTGGTGATGAACACCATGTTGGTGCCCTGCAGGACTTCGGCAATGCGCTCACGGTCTTCGAGAGCGGCCTGACGACCTACTTCAGGGTTGGCGCCGGCGCCCAGACCTTTGGTCACGCCGGTGCCCAGTTGCAGGATGGTCCGCGCGCCGATGTTTTTCAGCGCTTGAGCATCAGTGTTGGCGCAGATGAATTCAACGCCTTCGATGTTGCTCTTGACCATGTGATTGACAGCGTTGCCGCCGCCACCGCCAACACCGATAACTTTGATTACCGGGCTTGCGGGGATGTTGTCTACGAGTTCGAACATTTTCCCTCTCCTTACATTCTCTAGTTTTTTCGCCTACTGCTGTTTGTTGCGGTGCTGCGGTAAAGCTTTAGAAGTTGCCTTGAACCCACTTCTTCAATCGGTCCAGCAACGGCGCCTGTGGCTCTTCGTTGCTGTAGCTGTCGCGGCTGCCGATGCCCGAGAACGAGATCCCGTCGGACTGCTTTTGCAGGCCGTACATCAACAAGCCAACGCCAGTGGAATAAATCGGATTGCGCACCACGTCATCCAGACCTTTGACGCCGTGCGGCACGCCCAGACGAACCGGCATGTGGAAGATTTCTTCGGCCAGTTCAGTGGCACCTTCCATCTTCGAGGTACCGCCGGTGAGGACGATGCCGGCCGGGATCAGGTCTTCGTAGCCGCTGCGACGCAGCTCGGCCTGAATCAGCGTGAACAGTTCGTCGTAACGCGGCTCGACCACTTCAGCCAGGGCCTGACGCGACAGTTCACGCGGTGGACGGTCGCCCACGCTCGGCACCTTGATGGTTTCACCGGCACCGGCCAGTTTGGCCAGGGCGCAGGCGTAACGGATCTTGATCTCTTCGGCGTACTGGGTCGGGGTGCGCAACGCCATGGCGATGTCGTTGGTCACCTGATCACCGGCAATCGGGATCACCGCGGTGTGACGGATCGCGCCTTCGGTGAAGATCGCGATATCGGTGGTGCCGCCGCCGATGTCGACCAGGCACACGCCCAGTTCTTTCTCGTCGTCGGTCAGTACCGAGTAGGCCGAGGCCAGTTGCTCGAGAATGATGTCGTCGATTTCCAGACCGCAGCGACGCACGCATTTTTCAATGTTCTGTGCGGCGTTGACGGCGCAGGTGACCACGTGAACCTTGGCTTCCAGACGTACGCCGGACATGCCCAGTGGCTCACGAACGCCTTCCTGGTTATCGATCACGTAATCCTGCGGCAGGGTGTGCAGCACGCGCTGGTCAGCCGGTATCGCCACAGCCTGAGCAGCGTCGAGCACGCGCTCCAGGTCGGCCGAGCTGACTTCGCGATCACGGATCGCGACGATGCCGTGGGAGTTCAGGCTGCGGATGTGATTGCCCGCCACGCCGACGAACGCCGAGTGAATGCGGCAGCCCGCCATCAGTTGGGCTTCTTCGATCGCACGCTGGATCGATTGCACGGTGGACTCGATGTTCACCACCACGCCCTTCTTCAGGCCACGGGACGGATGGGTACCGATCCCGACGATTTCCAGCGAGCCGTCGTCGGAGACCTCGCCGACCAGCGCCACCACCTTGGAGGTGCCGATATCGAGACCGACGATCATTTTGCCGCTTTGCACGTTTGCCATGGGTCCTGCCTCTTCTTAATTCTTTGCGACAGCGGGTTGGGCTGTCGTCGGCGCTACAGGTTCCCGCCAGCCAACAGCGAGGCCGTTGGCGTAGCGCAGATCGATGCGCGCAATGTTCGTAATCTGGTCTTTAAGCGTCTTGTCATAGATGGCGATGAAGCGGCGCATCTTTTCCACCAGGTTGCCGCGTCCCAGCAGCAGCTCGATGCCGGGGCCGGAACTGCCGGCACCGGTGGTCAGGAACCAGCTCCCGCGTTCACGCAATTCCAGGCGCGCAATCGAGAAGCCCAACGGCCGCAGCATCTGGCTCAGCACCTGGTACTGCTGCATCACTTGCTGCTGGGCCCGTTGTGGGCCGAACAGCTGGGGCAGGTGTTCGTAGTTCGCCAGTTCCTTGGGCGTAAACGCCTGGCCCTGGTTGTTGAGCAACGACTCGTCGCCCCAACGCGCCACCGGCAGTTGCTCTTCGAGGCGGATCACCACCTGGTCCGGCCATACCCGACGCACTTCGGCGTGGGCGATCCAGGGCATCTGCTCAAGCTCGGTGCGCATCCCGGCGAGGTCGATGGTGAAGAAGCTCGACGCCACGTACGGGGCGATTCGTTGCTGCACCGCTTGCTGACTGATGTAGCTCAGGTCGCCCTGCACGGCGATCTTGGTGATCGGCCGGTCGGCGTACGGGAGCAAACGCGTTGCGCCTTCGTACGTACCAAAACCCAGCACGACCAGCAGCACCGGCCAGAACAGACTTTTCACGAAGCCGAAATTGGCTTTCGGCAGGCGCGCGGACATCGGCTCTTTCGCCACCATGCGGCTGGCACCCCGCGGCACCGGCTTGCGGCCGGGTGCGGGAGGCTGATGTCGGAGCTGAGCGCCTTGCATCGTCTTAACCTCGAGCGTCTTCAACACTGGCGGCCAGAATGGCCAGAACCAGTTGCTGGAAATCCAGACCGGCAGCACGGGCCGCCATTGGCACCAGACTGTGATCGGTCATGCCCGGTGCGGTGTTCACTTCCAGGAACCAGAACTGCCCGTCGGCGTCCTGCATCACGTCCGCCCTGCCCCAACCGGCAATACCCAGCGCCTCACAGGCCTTGGCCGTGAGATCCATGAGTTGCTGTTCCTTGGCGGCATCCAGCCCGCACGGAATGCGGTACTGGGTATCGTTGGCGATGTACTTGGCGTCGTAGTCGTAGAACGTGTGCGGTGTACCCAGGGCGATAGGAGGCAACACCTGGTCACGCAGGGTGGCGATGGTGAACTCCGGACCTTGAATCCATTGCTCAACCAAGACTTGCGAATCGTAGGTACTGGCCGCTTTCCATGCGTCGATCAACTCGGACGCAGAACTCACTTTGGCCATCCCGATACTTGAACCTTCATGCGCCGGTTTGACGATCAAAGGGAAGCCCAGTTCCGTCGCTGCCGAAATACAATCGGCTTCGCTACACAGCACGGCGTGACGCGGCGTCGGAATCCCGAGGCTGTGCCAGACCTGCTTGGTGCGCAGTTTGTCCATCGCCAGTGCCGAAGCCAGAATGCCACTGCCGGTGTACGGAATGCCCGCCACTTCGAGCAGGCCCTGCATGGAGCCGTCTTCACCGCCACGGCCGTGAAGAATGATGAACGCGCGGTCGATCTTTTCGCTGAGCAGACGTTGCAGAATGTCGTCGCCAACGTCGATGCCGAACGCGTCCACGCCAGCGCTTTGCAGCGCGTCGAGCACGGCGTTACCGGATTTCAGCGAAACCTCACGCTCGGCACTCAGACCGCCGAAGAGCACGGCGACGCGGCCGAAGTCCTTCGGCGCGATAGTGGAAAACAGCTTGGCGTAGGCAGCAGTCATTTCAACTTCCCCTCGACCGACGCCGCCACGGCGCCAGCGAACAATTCACTTTTCAACAGCTTCGGCGCGAGACCGCCGATATCACCGGCGCCCTGACACAGCAGGATGTCGCCGGCGCGCAGCAGCGGCTTGACCAGCGGCGCCAGATCGACGCCACGCTCGATGTAGATCGGGTCGAGCTGACCACGCTGGCGGATGCTGTTGCACAGCTTGCGGCTGTCGGCGCCGGGGATCGGCTCTTCGCCGGCCGGATAGACTTCCATCAGCAGCAACACGTTGGCATCGGCCAGTACATTGACGAAGTCGTCGTACAGATCGCGGGTGCGGCTGTAACGGTGCGGCTGGTAGACCATCACCAGGCGGCGCTCCGGCCAGCCACCGCGTACGGCTTTGATCACCGCCGCGACTTCGGTCGGGTGGTGACCGTAGTCGTCGACCAGCATCACGTTGCCGCCGTCCACCGGCAGTTCGCCGTAGACCTGGAAGCGTCGACCGACACCCTGGAAACCCGACAGGCCCTGAACGATGGCTTCATCGCTGACGCCCTCGTCGGTGGCGATGCAAATGGTCGCCAGCGAGTTGAGAACGTTGTGGTTGCCGGGCATGTTCACCGACACGTCCAGCGGTTCACGATCCGGGCGCAGCACAGTGAAGAACGTCTGCATGCCTTGCTGGCGAATGTTGATCGCGCGTACGTCAGCGTCTTCGCTGAAGCCGTAGGTCACGGTCGGACGCTTCACCAGCGGCAGGATTTCACGCACCACCGGATCGTCCAGGCACATCACCGCCAAACCGTAGAACGGCAGGTTGTGCAGGAATTCGACGAAGGTTTTCTTCAGCTTGTTGAAGTCACCGTCGTAGGTCGCCATGTGGTCGGCGTCGATGTTGGTCACCACAGCCACCAGCGGTTGCAGATGCAGGAAACTCGCATCGCTTTCATCGGCTTCAGCGATCAGGTAACGGCTGGTGCCGAGTTGGGCATTGGTGCCCGCGGCATTCAGACGGCCACCGATAACGAACGTCGGGTCCAGGCCACCGGCGGCGAACACCGAAGCGATCAGGCTGGTGGTGGTGGTTTTGCCGTGCGTACCGGCGACGGCGATGCCGTGGCGATAGCGCATCAGTTCGGCGAGCATTTCCGCGCGCGGCACCACCGGAATACGACGCTCAAGCGCGTTCGCCACTTCCGGGTTCGCGGTATTTACAGCGCTCGACACCACCAGCACGTCGGCGGCAGCGGCGTTCTCGGCACGGTGGCCGATGAAAATCTGCGCGCCGAACGATTCCAGACGCTCGGTCACCGGCGAAGCTTTGAGGTCGGAACCGGACACTTCGTAGCCCAGGTTCAACAACACTTCGGCAATCCCGCACATGCCCACACCGCCGATGCCGACGAAGTGGATACGACGGATGCGGCGCATTTCCGGTTGCGGCATGGCTTTCTGATTCTCAACCATGGGCCACCTCCAGACAGGTATCGACCACGCTACGGGTGGCATCGGGTTTCGCCAGACGGCGGGCCGCTTGGGCCATATTTTCGAGTCGTTGCGGTTGCATCAAGACCTCTGTCAGGCGCGCGGCAAGGTCCGCGGCACCAGTCGTTCTTTGCGGCATCAGGAAGGCAGCGCCTTCACGGGCCAAATAATCGGCGTTGCGGGTCTGGTGATCGTCGATCGCGTGGGGCAAAGGCACCAGCATCGAGGGCAGACCGGCGGCAGCCAGCTCACTGATGGTCAACGCGCCTGCGCGGCACACCACCAGGTCAGCCCAGCCATAGGCCTGGGCCATGTCTTTGATGAACGGCTGCACCTGCGCATCGACGCCGGCGGCGCGGTAGCGCTCTGCAGTCACTTCATCATGGTTTTTGCCGGCCTGATGAAACACTTCCGGGCGCAAATCGGCAGCGACTTGGGCCAGGGCTTCAGGCAGCAATTTGTTCAACGGTTCTGCGCCAAGGCTTCCGCCGAGGATCAGCAAACGCGCTTTGCGCCCTGCCAGAGCAGGTCGCGATGTGTCGAGGAACAGCTCGCTGCGCACCGGGTTTCCGGTGGTACGGCGGGTGTCCGACAGAGTAAAGGTGTCGGGGAACGCTTCACACACTCGGGCGGCGAACGGCACCAGCAACCGATTGGCGGTGCCGGCCACAGCGTTCTGCTCATGAACGATCACCGGCACGCCAGCCAGTTTCGCGGCAAGGCCACCGGGACCAGTCACATAACCACCGAAGCCGACCACACACACCGGCTTCAAGCGACGAATGATCGCCCGCGCCTGCCACACCGATTTCAGCAGCATGAACGGCGCCTTGAGCAGCGACAGCTTGCCCTTGCCGCGCAGGCCCGTAGCGTTGATGCGGTGCAGTTCCAGCCCTGCGGCCGGCACCAGTTCGTTTTCAATTCCGCGTGGCGTGCCGAGCCAGTGCACGGTGTAGCCGCGCGCCTGAAACTCGCGGGCACAGGCCAGTGCCGGGAACACGTGGCCGCCGGTTCCGCCGGCCATGATCAATACGTTAGCGCCCATGATTCGGCTCCTCGGCGAAGTCGCTCTCATGGAATTCCATCTCTTCACTGCCCAGGTGGGTTCGACTCTCCCACTCGATCCTCAATAACAAACCGAGGCAGGCACAGCAGATCACCAACGAGCTGCCGCCGTAACTGAGGAACGGCAACGTCAGACCTTTGGTGGGCAGCAGGCCGACGTTCACACCGATGTTGATCAGGAACTGACCAATCCACAGGAACGACAGACCGTAAGCCACATAGGCTGCGAAAAACTGTTTGGCTTTCTCCGCCCACAGGCCGATGTACATGCCGCGAATACACACGAACACGAACAACGCGACGGTGCACAGCGAACCCACTGCGCCCAGTTCTTCGGCCAATACCGAGAACACGAAGTCGGTGTGCGCTTCCGGCAGGTAGAACTGCTTCTGCACGCTGTTGCCCAGGCCCACGCCCAGCCATTCACCGCGACCGAAGGCGATCAGGGCTTGCGACAACTGATAGCCGGCGCCGAACTGGTCAGCCCACGGGTCGGCGAAGTTGGTCAGACGCGCCATTCGATACGGCTGCATCTGGATCAACAGCACCACGGCGCCGACCGCCAACACCACCATCAGCGAGAAGCGGAACAACCCGACCCCGCCGAGGAACAGCATCGCTGCCGCAGCGCCCATCATCACCACGGTGGCACCGAAGTCCGGCTCCATCAGCAACAGGCCGGCCATCGGCAGCAGCACGATGAATGGCTTGAAGAAGCCCATCCAGCTCTCGCGCACTTCCTTCTGACGCCGCACCAGATAACCGGCGAGGTAGATCACCACGAATACTTTGGCGATTTCCGACGGCTGCACGTTGAAGAAGCTGAAACCGATCCAGCGCATCGAACCGTTCACTTCACGCCCGATGCCGGGGATGATCACCATCACCAGCAAGCCGAACGCACCGATCAGCATCAGCCAGCCGAGGCGCTGCCAGGTGGCGATCGGAATCATCATGGTGACGATGCACGCGCCCAGGCCCAGCACCACATAGATAAGGTGGCGAATCATGTAATACAGCGGGCTGCCCGACTGCGCAGCTGCCACTTCAGTGGACGCCGAGGCAATCATGATCAGGCCAAGACCTAGCAGCGCCAGGCAACCGGCGAGCATCGGGAAATCGAGGTCGATGCCGCGCCCGGTGATGATCGGCGACGGATACGGCTTGATGATATTGAACAGGCTCATGCCAGGTCCTCCACAGCGCGGACGAACTGGTGACCACGGTCTTCATAATTCTTGAACATGTCGAAACTGGCGCAGGCCGGCGACAGCAGCACCACATCACCCGGCTGGGCGGCGGCGCGGCATTGTGCGACGGCGTCAACCAGCGAGGTTGCGCGAATCAGTGGCACGGCATCACCGATGGCCGCGCCGATCTTGTCGGAGTCGCGGCCCATCAGGATCACGGCGCGGCAGTTGACCGCTACCGGATCACGCAGATCGTTGAACTCGGCACCCTTGCCATCACCGCCAGCGATCAAAACAACCTTGCCGTCGATGTCCGTGCCGAGGCCTTCGATTGCCGCCAGTGCGGCGCCGACGTTGGTGGCTTTGGAATCGTTGTAGTACGCCACACCGTCGAGATCACGTACCCACTGGCAGCGATGTTCGAGGCCAGCGAAGGTGCGCAACGCCGCGAGCATGGCGTCGAACGGCAAGCCCACGGCATGCCCCAGTGCCAATGCCGCGAGGGCGTTGGACTGGTTGTGGGCGCCGCGAATCTTCAGCTCACGCACCGGCATCAGGTTCTGGAATTCGAAGGCCAGATACTTCTCGCCATCTTCTTCACGGATACCGAATGCCTTGAAATCCGGTTTGGTCAGGCCGAAGGTCCAGCACGGCTGGCCCTCGCCCATCAACGGACGGGTCAGCGCATCCTGACGGTTGACCACGAACTGCTTCGCGCCACGGAAAATCCGGTGCTTGGCCAGGTGGTACGCCGGCAGACCGCTGTAGCGATCCATGTGGTCTTCGCTGATGTTCAGCACGGTGGCCACTTCAGCGTTGAGCTGATCGGTGGTTTCCAGCTGGAAGCTCGACAGCTCCATCACGTACAGCTCGACGTCGTCGCTGAGCAGATCCAGCGCCGGGGTGCCGAGGTTGCCGCCGACGGCGACGCGTTTGCCGGCCGCAGCCGCCATCTCGCCAACCAGGGTAGTGACGGTGCTTTTCGCGTTGGAACCGCTGATGGCCACGATCGGCGCCTGCGCGTTACGCGCGAACAGCTCGATGTCACCGGAGAGTTTCACGCCACGCGCCGCAGCGGCTTGCAGGGCCGGGGTCGCCAGCGCCAGACCGGGGCTCACGTAGAGCTCGTCGGCACGGCACAGGAATTCGACGTCCAGCTCGCCACAACGCACTTCCACGTGCGGATAGTCACGCTTGAGCGTGGCCAGTTCCGGTGGATTTTCCCGCGTGTCCGCCACAGCAAACGACGTGCCCCGGTTCGCCAGAAAGCGAACCAGGGACATGCCGCTCTTGCCGAGGCCGACAACGATGCGGAAGTGGTCAGAAGCGATCAGAGACACTCGTTCTACCTCAGCTTCAGGGTGGCAAGGCCGATCAGCACGAGAATCACGGTGATGATCCAGAAACGGACGATCACGCGCGGCTCGGGCCAGCCCTTGAGTTCAAAATGGTGGTGAATCGGTGCCATGCGGAACACACGGCGACCGGTCAGCTTAAAGGACGCAACCTGAATGACGACTGACAGGGTTTCCATCACGAACACGCCGCCCATGATGAACAGGACGATTTCCTGACGGACGATCACGGCGATGGTGCCCAGTGCCGCGCCGAGTGCCAGCGCACCGACGTCACCCATGAACACTTGCGCCGGATAGGTGTTGAACCACAGGAAACCCAGACCGGCACCGATCAGCGCGCCGCAGAACACGATCAGTTCGCCCGCGCCCGGCACGTAGGGAATCAGCAGGTACTCAGCGAATTTCACGTTACCCGACAGGTAGCAGAAAATGCCGAGGCCACCGCCAACCATCACGGTCGGCATGATTGCCAGGCCATCGAGGCCGTCAGTCAGGTTGACCGCGTTGCTCGAACCGACGATGACAAAGTAAGTCAGCACGATGAAGCCCAGGCCCAGCGGAATGCTGTAATCCTTGAGCATCGGCAGAATCAGCGTGGTTTCCACCGGCGTGGAGGCAGTCATATAAAGGAAGATCGCCGCGCCGAGACCGAACACCGACTGCCAGAAATACTTCCAGCGGCTCGGCAAGCCACGGGAGTTCTTCTCGATGACTTTGCGGTAATCGTCGACCCAGCCGATGGCGCCAAACAGCAGGGTCACCAGCAGAACAGTCCAGACGTAGCGGTTGCTCAGGTCAGCCCAAAGCAGAGTGCTGACGCCGATCGAAGACAGAATCAGTGCGCCGCCCATGGTCGGTGTGCCCGACTTGGACAGGTGCGATTGCGGGCCATCGTTCCGCACGGATTGACCGATCTGACGGTTCTGCAGGGTGCGGATCATCCACGGGCCATAGCACAGCGACAAAACCAGCGCGGTCAGCACACCGAGGATCCCGCGCAGGGTCAGGTACTGAAAGACCGCGAAGCCTTTGTAGAACTGTTGCAGATACTCCGCTAGCAGCAGCAGCATTAATGTTTCTCCAGACTGGACCCGCACAGAGCCGCAACGATGTTTTCCATCGCTGCACTGCGCGAACCCTTGATCAAAATGGTGGTGTTTGTGTCCTGCTCGGCGTCGAGGGCCTGAATCAGTTCGGCTTGGCTGCCGAAGTGATGCGCCTGTTCACCGAAAGCGTTTACGGCGTGAACCATGTTTGGCCCAACGGCATAAAGCGCGGAAACCTTGCCACGGGCGTACTCGCCCACGTCGCGGTGCCCCTGCTCCGCCCAATCGCCCAACTCGCCGATATCTCCGAGCACCAGGACGGTGCGGCCGGAAAAGCCGGCGAGTATATCAACGGCGGCGCACATAGAGGTGGGGTTTGCGTTGTAAGTGTCATCGATCACGCGCATACCGTTTTTCGCCAGTTGCGCGACGGTGCGCCCCTTGACCGGTTGCACGGCGCCAAGCCCGGTGGCAATGCCGAACAGCGACACGCCCAAGGCGTGCGCAGCAGCGGCGGCGGCCATGGAATTGGCGACGTTGTGGGTGCCGAGCAGGTTCAGTTGAACGCGTTCGACACCTTCAGGTGTATGCAGGTTGAAGGCCGGGCAACCACGGGCATCGGTGCTCAGATCGCTGGCGTAGAAGTCCGCGTGCGTGTTGCTCAGGGCAAAAGTCAGCACTTTGCGCGCGCCCGCACGGGTCTTCCAGATGCCGAAGGCCTTGTCATCGAGGTTAAGCACGGCGACGCCGTCGGCCGCGAGCCCGTCGATGATTTCACCTTTGGCTTCAACGATTTTTTCAGGGCCGCCAAACTCACCGACGTGCGCGGTGCCGGCATTGTTCAGGATCGCCACGTGCGGTTTGGTCAGGCCAACGGTGTAAGCGATTTCGCCGAGACGCGAGGCACCCAGTTCGATCACCGCCGAGGTGTGTTGCGGCGCCAGTTCGAGCAGGGTCAGCGGTGCGCCGAGGTCGTTGTTCAGGTTGCCACGGGTTGCCAATACCGGACCGCGCGTGCGCAGGATGCTCGCGAGCATTTCCTTGACGGTGGTCTTGCCGCTGGAACCGGTGATCGCGGCGACTGGCTGAGTGAAGGCTGCACGGTTCAGCGCACCCAACTGGCCGAGGGCCTGACGAGTGTCTTTGACCAGCAATTGCGGCAAGGTGCTGTCGGCGACTTCGCGCTCGACCAGCGCAGCCACCGCGCCTTTGGCAGCAACGTCGTTCAAATAGTCATGACCGTCGAAACGCGGACCGGTCAACGCAATAAACAGTTGCCCAGGCTGGATCGCGCGACTGTCGATGCTGACGCCGTCGAAACTGGCATCACCAGCGATCAAACGCGCATCGAGGGCGTTGGTCAGTTCGCTGAGTTTCAGGGCCTTAAGCATGGGCCACCTCCCAAGCGGTCAGGGCGTGATCAGCCTCGACCAGATCGGAGAAAGCGTGGCGTTCGCCATTGATTTCCTGATAGTCCTCGTGACCTTTACCGGCCAGGACAACCACGTCGTCGGCGGAGGCGCCGGCAATCAGTTGCGCAATCGCCTGGCCACGGCCGGCGACGAAAGTGACTTTATCCACAGCCGTAAAACCGGCGCGGATGTCGTCGAAAATCACTGCTGGATCTTCGGTGCGCGGGTTGTCGTCGGTGACCAGTACCTGATCGGCCAGGCGCTCGACCACTTCGGCCATCAACGGACGCTTGCCGCGATCACGGTCACCGCCGCAGCCGAACAGACACATCAGCTGACCTTTGACGTGCGGGCGCAACGCGGTCAGGACTTTTTCCAGCGCGTCCGGAGTGTGGGCGTAATCGACCACCACCAACGGCTGCGTGCCGCCACCGAGACGCTGCATGCGACCGGCCGGGCCTTCGAGTTTCGGCAGCACCTTTAGAATTTCGTCGAGCGCGTAGTCCAGACCCAGCAAGGCGCCGACCGCAGCCAGGACGTTGCTCAGGTTGAAACGGCCGAGCAGAGTGCTGCGCACGAGGTGTTCGCCCTGCGGCGTGACCAGCGTGGCGCGCACGCCGTGGTCGTCGAACTGCGCTTCGCGGCAATACAGATAGGCGCTGTTGTCGAGCAGGCTATAAGTGATCAAGCGCGACTCACGTTTTTCCGCGGCCAGTTGTCGGCCGAAATCGTCGTCAAGGTTGACCACGCGGCACTTCAGGTCATTCCAGGCGAACAGCTTGGCCTTGGCCTCGGCGTACGCCTCCATGCTGCCGTGATAATCCAGGTGATCGCGGGACAGGTTGGTCATCACCGCCACGTCGAACGCCAGCGCCGTGACGCGACCCTGATCCAGACCGTGGGACGAGACTTCCATGGCCACGGCTTTGGCGCCGGCCTTTTTCAGGTCACCCAGGGTCGCTTGCACGGCGATCGGATTCGGCGTGGTGTGCAGACCGCTTTCCAGCGCGCCATAGAAGCCGGAACCGAGGGTGCCGACGATGCCGCAATGCTGACCGAGCAGATCCAGCGCCTGCGCAACCAATTGGGTCACGCTGGTCTTGCCGTTGGTGCCGGTCACGCCGATCAGGTTCAAGTGATGGCTCGGCTCGCCGTAAAAACGCCCGGCGATGTCCGACAGCTGTGCCGCCAGACCTTTGACCGGAATCAGCGGCACGTCAGTGATCGGCAGCACGGTGGCGCCTTCCACTTCATAAGCTACAGCCGCCGCACCGCGTTGCAGTGCGTCGGCAATGTGCGCACGGCCATCGAATTTGCCGCCAGGCACGGCGAGGAACAGATCGCCTGCGCGCACGTTACGGCTGTCCAGCGCCAATTCACGGATCAACAGATCGTGGCCGGCGTGGGGGAATATCTTGTTCAGACTTAATGACATCAGCCGCGCCCTCCATTGGCTTTCAGCGGAACGACCGGGGTAGCGTTGGCCTGTTGCGTGGTCGGCAGGTTGTCCGGGGTCACGTTCATCAGGCGCAGGGTGCCGGACATCACGCGGCTGAACACCGGCGCCGATACCAGACCACCGAAGTAGCCGGCCTTGGACGGCTCATCGATCACCACAACAATCGCGTAACGCGGATCGCTCATCGGGCCGAAACCGGCGAACAGCGAGCGGTACGAGTTTTCCGCGTAGCCCTTGGTGCCCACCGATGTTTTACGTGCAGTACCCGACTTGCCCGCCACGTGATACGCCGGCACTTGCGCACGGAACACTCCGCGCGGTGCTTCGATCACTTGGGTCAGCATGCCTTGCATGGTTTTCGCCACGGCTTCCGGCAGCACTTGGGTGGTCTGCGGCATCTTGTCGGTTTTGATCAGCGTCAGCGGCGCGAGACGACCGTTGTTGGCCAGTGCAGAGAACGCGTGCACCAGCTGGATCGCGGTCACGGAAATACCGTAGCCGTAGGACAGCGTCGCGGTTTCGGCCTTGCGCCACTCGCGATAGTTCGGCAGGTTACCGACACGTTCGCCCGGGAAACCGAGGCCGGTGTCCTGGCCAAGTCCGACTTTCTGCGCGAGGCGGAAAATGGTTTCGCCGCCGATATCGAAGGCGACCTTACTCATACCAACGTTACTGGAATTGATCAGAATGCCGGTCAGGTCGAGCACCGGGCCTTCAGTCCTGGATACGTCTTTGATCGTGTATTTGCCGATCTGCAGGGAACCCGGATACACCTCGACGGTGTCGCTCGGTTTCCAGCGGCCGGTTTCGATCGCGGCGCTCATCGAGATGGCTTTCATGGTCGAACCTGGCTCGAACACGTCGATCATCGCGCGGTTGCGCATCATCGCCGGTTGCAGGTTGCGACGGTTGTTCGGGTTGTAGGTCGGCTGGTTGACCATGGCCAGAATCTCGCCGGTCTTGACGTCCATGATCACCAGACTGCCGGCCTTCGCGCCGTTCTCGATGATCGCGTTACGCAGTTCGCGGTTGGCCAGATATTGCAGACGCAGGTCAATGGACAACGCCAAGGGCTTGCCGGCCTTGGCGTTTTTGGTGACCTGGACATCCTTGATCAGCCGTCCGCGCCGATCCTTGATGACCTGTCGTTTGCCCGGCACCCCGGCGAGCCACTCGTCATAGGCCAGCTCGACACCTTCACGACCGTGGTCGTCGATATCGGTAAACCCGACCATGTGCGCGGTGACCTCACCGGCCGGATAGAAGCGGCGGAATTCCTCGATGCCGTAGACGCCCGGCACTTTCAGGTCGAGCACAGCCTGGCCCTGCTCGGGAGTCAACCCGCGCACCAGATAAATGAATTCTTTGTTGGCCTGAGCCTCGAGGCGTTCGGTCAGTGCTTTCGGATCCTGACCCAGCGCGGCGGCGAGTGCCGGCCACTTCTCTTTCGCCGTTTGCATTTCCTTGGCGTTGGCCCACAGCGTGGTCACCGGGGTACTCACGGCCAAAGGCTCGCCGTTACGGTCGGTGATCAGACCACGGTGAGCCGGAATCGGAATGTGACGCAGACTGCGCGCGTCGCCCTGACCTTTGAGGAAGTCACGGTCAACCACTTGCAGGTCAATGATGCGCCAGCAGATCGCCGCGACCATGATGCCAAGCAGCGCCACCATCAGGCGGAAGCGCCATGGGAACAGTGCGCCTTCGAGTTTCATCATGGCGCCACCATCTTCACGTCAGCCGCGCCAGGAATATGCATTTTCAGTTGTTCGGTGGCCAGCACTTCGATGCGGCTGTGCGCGGTCCACGTGCTCTGTTCGAGAATCAGACGACCCCACTCGGCCTGCGCCTTGTCGCGCACGCTGAGTTCGTTATAAAGGGTGTTGAGCAACTGACGGTTCCAGTGCGCGCTGTACGACACGGCAATGGCCGACACGAGCACGCCGATGAACAGCAGCAGCATCAGAAAGCTGCCGCCGGGCAGTGGCTTGGCGAAAAGCTTGCTCACCGCAGCTTCTCCGCGACGCGCATGACGGCGCTACGGGAACGTGGGTTGGCTTTGAGTTCGGCGTCGGAGGCCGTCTGCGCTTTGCCATGGATTTTGATTTTCGGTTCGAACGCGACGTGGCGAACCGGCAGGTTGCGCGGCAGGTTGTCGGCTTCGCCTTTCACCAGCTTGCGCATGAACAGTTTGACGATGCGGTCTTCCAGCGAGTGGAAGCTGATCACCACCAGGCGGCCGCCGATTTCCAGAGCGTCCAGCGCGGCTTCGAGGCCGGCTTCCAGATCACCCAGTTCGTTGTTGACGTGAATACGCAAACCCTGGAAGGCACGGGTGGCCGGGTTCTTGCCCTTCTCCCAGGCCGGGTTGGCGACTTTCAATACTTCGGCCAGATCGGCGGTGCGCTCGAACGGCTTGATATCGCGACGCTCGGCGACGGCACGAGCCATGCGACCGGAGAAACGTTCTTCACCGTATTCCTTGAACACCCGGGCGATTTCCTCAGCCGGCGCGGTGTTGACGAATTCGGCAGCGCTGATGCCACGGGACGGATCCATGCGCATGTCCAGCGGGCCGTCATTGAGGAAACTGAAGCCGCGTTCAGCGTCGTCGAGCTGCGGCGACGACACGCCGAGATCGAGCAGGATGCCGCTGACCTTGCCGCTCAGGCCTTGCTCGGCAACCACCGAACCCAGCTCGGCAAAGCTGCGCTGCACAACGACAAAGCGGCCGTCTTCGGCCGCTAGCGCTTGCCCGGTGGCAATCGCTTGTGGGTCTTTGTCGAATCCGATGAGCCGACCGTCCGTGCCGAGCTGGCTGAGGATCAACCGGCTGTGTCCGCCGCGCCCGAACGTACCGTCCAGATAGCAGCCATCAGGACGTACGGCGAGAGCCTCGACGGCTTCGTCAAGCAGTACGGTGATGTGGTTAAAGCCGCTATCAATAGTCACAGGATCAAATCACGCAGTTCATCAGGCATCGCGCCCGGTTGTTGAATGGCAGCAAGGTCAGCGGCAGAAACCGCGTTCCATGCATCCTCGTCCCACAATTGGAACTTGTTCAGTTGGCCTACCAGCATTGCGCGCTTATCGAGCTTGGCGTACTCGCGCAGACGCGGTGGAACCAGAAAACGGCCACTGCCGTCGAGTTCGAGGTCTACGGCGTTGCCAATCAATAAACGCTGCAAGCGACGGTTCTCTTCGCGAAGCGAAGGGAGTGCGCGCAACTTGGTTTCAATAATTTCCCACTCGTCGAGCGGATAGACACACAGACACGGATCAACGGCATCAATGGTCACGATCAATTGGCCGGAACTGCGCGAATCGAGCTCGTCACGGTACCGGCTCGGCATGGCGAGACGGCCCTTTGCATCGAGACTGATAGCGTTAGCTCCGCGAAACACGTCTGCGTTTCTCCAATTTTTATCGTTTTGAGCTCAAAAAACCCACTTCATGCCACTTTCCGCCACTTGCGCACACTATAGGAATGCGCCCACCACACCGTCAAGGCGCGGATTAAAGGAAAACCCTTACAGAACGGAGATTTAGGAGCATAAAAGGAGGCGTAACGACAATCTGGCGCAGACTTTCGACCCATAACTTGATGCAGCACTGACAGCTGCGCTCGAAAGTTAAAGTAATTTGTTAAGAGTAAGATTTTTTCGGTATTACAAAAGCGCTTCTGCTGTTGATTGAAGCAAGGTGGGAAATGGCTATTACTGCGTTTGCCGCTGCCGAACTTTCAGGGCAGGCCTGCTGATATTACACAGCCCTGTTGCCTTTGATTCAAGCAGGGAAAGAAAAAGGTGGAGAGTCGATCTGTAAGCCGGGTTCTGTCTTGAACAGTCATTCGTCTACGATGGCCATCACTGGACATCTTTAGCAACCTACCCGGTCCCAGCGCGGGCCACGCCTTGGGACCCTATTTGGTCTTGCTCCAAGTGGGGTTTACCTAGCCACGAACTGTTGCCAGACGTGCGGTGCGCTCTTACCGCACCTTTTCACCCTTACCGGCGCCGAAGCGCTTAGGCGGTTATTTTCTGTGGCACTTTCCGTAGGCTCACGCCTCCCAGGCATTACCTGGCACTTCGCCCTATGGAGCCCGGACTTTCCTCCCCCCCCTAATTTTCATAGAGGGCAGCGACTGTCCGATCGACTCTCCGCCGCGAAGGTTAACGGCAGAGCGGCCGAAGAACAAGCGCTAATAGCCGCAAAACCTGTCTGCGCGACGGGTTACTCGCCCTTCTGTTTATCCAGCGCGACCTGATACAGCACGTTTTTGCGCTCGCCAGTGATCTGCGCAGCCAAGGCAGCAGCACGCTTGAGCGGCATCTCTTCGAGCAACAGATCGAGCACCCGCATCGCCTCGCTGCTGACGGTGTCTTCAGACTCCGGCGCGGTCCAGCCCGCCACCAGCACGACGCATTCGCCGCGCTGCTGATTACTGTCGGATTCAACAAATGCGCGCAGCTCAGCCAACGGCAAGCCCTTGAGCGTCTCGAAGGTTTTAGTGATTTCACGGGCAAGCAATGCCTGACGCTCACCACCAAACACTTCTTCCATATCCTGCAGACATTCAAGAATGCGGTGCGGGGCTTCATAGAAAATCAAAGTCCGCGGTTCTTCTTTAACAGCTGCCAGCCGCGCCTTGCGTCCGACCGACTTGGCTGGCAAGAAGCCTTCAAAGATAAAACGATCGGACGGCAGCCCCGCCGCTGATAGCGCAGCAATCAATGCACAAGCACCCGGCACCGGCACAACATTGATCCCGGCAGCACGGGCCTGCCGTACCAAGTGATAACCCGGATCGGAAATCAGCGGCGTGCCGGCATCGGAGATCAGCGCAACGTTGTCGCCCGCCAGCAAACGGGTAATAAAGCGACTACCTTCATCTCGTTCGTTATGTTCGTGACACGCAGCCAGCGGCGTGGCAATCCCGAAGTGCTGCATCAGGCGCGCCGAGTGACGAGTGTCTTCAGCAGCGATCAATGCCACTTCACGGAGGATTTTCAGGGCCCGGGCGCTGATGTCGTCCAGGTTGCCGATGGGCGTCGCCACCACATAAAGCGAGCCAGCAGCGGAATTCAGGGAACCTGGAGCAGTCAAAGCGCACACCTCGTGATCGGTAAAAGCGGCCATTGTAGCGCGACACGAGGCTTGCGACGCGCTTCGACCCACCACGGTTTTCCTCGTGGTTACGCACCATCGCAACATTTACTACAGCTAAATCGTTCGTTTCACGCCACTAACATCGCGCCCCGGCCAGTGCTTGGGTACAATTCGACGCTAATTTGATCGAGTATCAGGAACACTTACATGATCGTTTGCCTGCGGCTGTTCACTGCCCTCTGCCTCGCTGCCCTGTTGGCGGCTTGCGCCAGCTCCCCTTCCTCCAGCCTTGGCGAACTTCCACGGACCCCGGATGCCAGCATCGAGCAACTGCTCGAACAGGCGACCCAGGCGAAAACCCCGGAAAAAGCCGCCCTGTTGCGCCTCAGCGCGGCGGATCTGGCTTATCGCCAAGGCAACGCCGGACAGTCCGCGCAAATCCTGCAACAAGTGCCGATGGAGCAACTGAAGCCAGGCCAGCAGATTTTCGCCAGCACGCTGAATGCTGAGCTGGCCATGACCCGCAATCAGCCGAAAGCCGCGCTGACTGCCCTGAGCCATCCAAGCCTGCAACACTTGGGCGAGATGCCTGAAGAGCAGCAAGTGCGCACCGGCACCGTTCACGCCCGCGCCCTTGAAGCCGACGGTCAGACGCTCGCAGCCGCTCGCGAGCGCGTGTTCATCGCGCCGATGCTGCAAGGCGAAGCCGCGAGCAAGAACCACGAAGCGATCTGGACCCTGATTGGCTCGCTGCCGTCCGACCAACTGCAACCGAACACCACCGACGATCTCGGCGGCTGGATGGGCCTGGCGCTGGCAGTGAAATCCGCCGGTACGCTGGAACAGCAGCAAGCCGCGATCGACACCTGGCGGGCGCAGAATCCAAAGCACCCGGCCGCGATCAACCTGCCGCTGCCGCTGACCAAACTCAAGGAGCTGGCCAGCCAGCCTCTGAGCAAAATCGCCCTGCTGCTGCCGCAGGACGGCCAACTGGCCGCCGTTGGCAAGGCGCTGCGTGAAGGTTTCATGGCTGCGCACTATCAGGCACAACAGGCCGGGCAGAAGCCACCAGCGATCGAGTTCTACGACAGCTCGAAGCTGACTTCGATGGACGAGTTCTACCGCAAGGCTCAGGCTGACGGCGTGCAACTGGTCGTTGGCCCACTGGAAAAACCACTGGTCAAACAACTGAGCACTCGCCCGCAACTGCCGATCACCACCCTCGCGCTGAACTACAGCGAAGGCGATCAGGGCCCGGCGCAGCTGTTCCAGTTTGGTCTGGCCGCTGAAGACGAAGCCCGCGAAGTGTCGCGCCGCGCTCGTGCCGATGGCTTGCACCGCGCCGCGATCATGGTGCCGAAAGGCGAATGGGGCGACCGTGTACTGCGTGCCTTCAGCCAGGACTGGCAAGCCAACGGCGGCAGCATTGTTGCCACCGAACGCGTCGATCAGCCGGTGCAACTGGCCCAGCAGATCGCTGACATGTTCCAGCTGCGTCAGAGCGAAGCCCGCGCCAAGAGCCTGCAGAACGCCGCCGGCACCAACGTAGCCGCGCAGCCGTCGCGTCGTCAGGACATCGAGTTCATCTTCCTTGCTGCCACGCCGCAACAGGCACAACAGATCAAGCCGACCCTGAACTTCCAGTACGCCGGTGACGTTCCGGTTTACGCGACCTCGCACGTTTACAGCGCTAGCGGCGACGTCAATCAGTACAACGATATGAACGGCATTCGCTTCTGCGAAACCCCGTGGCTGCTGGACTCCAGCGATCCACTGCGTCAGCAAGTGGTTGCACAGTGGCCGCAAGCCGCCGGCAGCCTCGGCCGCCTGTACGCAATGGGCGTGGATGCCTATCGCCTGGCACCGCGCCTGGGCCAACTCAAAGCCCTGCCGGACAGCCGCATCGACGGTGAATCGGGCAGCCTCGGCATGACCCAGACCCAACGCGTTGTGCGTCAATTGCCTTGGGCGCAGTTCGTCAGCGGCCAGGTTCAGCGCCTGCCGGACACCCCGCGCTAATGCCTGACAGGTCACGCTCGCAGAGCGGCAAGGATGCCGAGCGCCAGGCGCTCGAGCATCTGCAAAACCAGGGGTTGCAGCTGCTTGCACAGAACTGGTTATGTAAACGCGGCGAGCTTGATCTGGTCATGCTTGATGGCGATACAGTAGTATTCGTTGAAGTTCGCTACAGAAAAAACACTCAATGGGGTGGCGCGCTCGCTAGCATCGACGGGCGCAAGCAGCAGAAACTGATTTTCGCTGCGCAGTATTTTCTTCAACGCGAATCGCGTTGGGCCAATTCCCCTTGCCGCTTCGACGTGGTGGCGATCGACTGCCATCCGGATCAGCTGAACTGGTTGCAGAATGCTTTCGACAGTTGATCGCCGGCGTTGCTACCCGGACAATCCCACCGACAAATTTTGCTCTTTGCTTTGCGGGCTGCACATTCATGTGCCGAATAGCCGCGCTACTTAAGGTCACACAGATGGACATGCAATCCCGAATTCGCCAGCTTTTCCAGGCCAGTATCGACACCAAGCAACAGGCGATGGACGTACTTGCACCGCACATCGAGCAAGCCAGCCAGATCATGGTCAACGCCCTGCTCAACGAAGGCAAAATGCTCTCGTGCGGCAACGGCGGCTCGGCCGGCGACGCGCAGCACTTCTCGTCCGAGCTGCTCAACCGCTTCGAGCGCGAGCGCCCGAGTCTGCCGGCTATCGCTCTGACTACCGACACGTCGACGATTACCTCGATCGCCAACGACTACAGCTACAACGAAGTGTTCTCCAAACAGATCCGCGCGCTCGGTCAGCCAGGCGATGTCCTGCTGGCGATTTCGACCAGCGGCAACTCGGCGAACATTATTCAAGCGATCCAGGCCGCACATGATCGCGAAATGATTGTCGTAGCTTTGACCGGACGCGATGGCGGCGGCATGGCGTCGCTGCTGTTGCCCGAGGACGTCGAGATTCGCGTACCGGCCAATGTCACTGCACGTATTCAAGAAGTCCACTTGCTGGCGATCCATTGCCTCTGCGATCTGATCGACAGCCAACTGTTCGGGAGTGAAGAATGACCCCTAATCGCCTTGGCCTTCTGGCCTTGACCCTGTGCCTCGGCATCAGCGGTTGCACCTCGGTGGTGAACGCCAGCCGTGAAGCACCGATCGATGACGATCGTGGCACCCGCACCTTCGGCAGCAAGATCGACGACTCGTTGATCGAAACCAAAGTGGGCGTAAACGTGGCCAAAGCCGACCCGGCCCTGGACAACGATTCGCACATCGTCGTCACCAGTTTCAACGGTGTTGTCTTGCTGGCCGGTCAAACGCCTCGCGCAGACTTGAAAGCCAAGGCCGAGCAAGCGGCAGCCGCCGTCCAACGGGTAAAAACCGTTCATAACGAACTGCAAGTCATACCGCCGTCCGGCTTCCTGGCGCGCCAGAACGACACCTGGCTGACCTCCAAGATCAAGACACAGATGCTCACCGACGCCAGCATCCCTGGCTCGCGCATCAAGGTCGTGACCGAGAACGGCATCGTCTACCTGCTGGGCCTGCTGACCAAACAGGAAGCCACTCAGGCGACCAACCTGGTTCAGGGGGTTTCCGGGGTGCAGAAGATCGTCAAACTCTTCGAATACATCGACTGACACACAACGCTGTGCAGGAGCTGCCGCAGGCTCCTACAGTTTGGCGATGCGCATGCAGTTTTGAGACGCGCATGAAAAAGGCGATCCATCCGGATCGCCTTTTTTTATTTCACCACTTTCAGACTTGGCCGGCCGCTTGGACGCGGTGGCTCACTGTCCGGTGGCGGCTGCTCGTCACCCAGCTCGATGTCGTCTTCGTCATCCATCGGTGATTCGAGATCGAACACCATGCCTTGACCGTTCTCCCGGGCATAGATGCCCAGAATCGCGCTGATCGGCACATACAAGCTGTGTGGAACGCCACCGAAGCGACCTTCAAAGGTCACCACGTCGTTGTCCATGTGCAGATGACGCACGGCGCTCGGCGAGATGTTCAGGACAATCTGCCCGTCACTGGCAAAACCCTGCGGCACCTGCACCGCCGGGTATTCGGAATTGACCAGCATGTGCGGGGTGCAATCGTTATCAACAATCCACTCGTAGAGCGCGCGGACCAGATAAGGTCGACTGGAGTTCATAGCGGCTCCTTAAGCCTTAGCGCATATCGCGTTCGACGCCAGACAGACTCGCCTGGAAAGCCTCACGCGCAAACTGGCGCTCCATGTAATCAAGCAGCGGCTTGGCTGGCCGCGGCAGTTCAATACCCAGAATCGGCAAACGCCAGAGTATTGGCAATAGGCAGCAATCCACCAGACTTTGTTCCTCACTGAGGAAAAATGGCTTGTCGGCGAACAGCGGCGACACGCCCGTCAGGCTTTCTCGCAATTCCTTGCGCGCCACGACTCGCGCGGCCTCCTTGCTTTTCGGATCCAGGATCAGATCCACCAGACCACACCAGTCTCGCTGAATACGGTGAATCAGCAGACGGCTGTTGGCACGCGCTACCGGATAAACCGGCATCAATGGCGGGTGCGGGTAACGCTCATCCAGATATTCCATCACCACGGTCGACTCCCACAACGCCAGGTCACGATCGACCAGCGTCGGCAGACTGCCGTAAGGGTTCACCTCAATCAGTTTAGGCGGCTGACGACCAGCTTCCACATAAATGATTTCGGCGCTGACACCCTTCTCTGCAAGCACGATGCGCACTCGGTGGGAATAGTGGTCGGCGGGGTCGGAGTAACAGGCCAACCGATTGGTCACGCCCATGGCGATCCTCCTCGCTTGTTGAATTTGTCGGAACCGGAAAAACGCGCGCGCCCAGAGGGCGCCTCCCACAACACCTGGCGAACCAGATCTTGTGTACCGGAGGCGCCCTTGGGCGCGCGCGATTAACAGCAATGCTTGAAGCGTATCAGTGCACGTCTTTCCAGTATTCACGCTTGAGCAGGTAGGCGAACACAAAGAAGAACGCCAGGTACAGCAAGACATAAGTACCGATGCGCTGATGTTGCAGCTTAACCGGGTTAGCCGAGTAAGCCAGGAAGGTTACCAGATTCTTGACCGTCTCATCGAACTGCTCTGCATTCTGAGTACCGGTCTTCGGCACGATGGTCAGCTGATCACACGCTTCATGGGTCAAAGGCGTGCCGGTCAGCGGATCGTATTGCTTTTTGCCATCCTCGACGATCTGCACCTGTTTGCAACCCACGACCTGACGACCTTGCAGGCCGACCAGTACGTTAGGCATGCCGACGTTCGGGAAGACCTTGTTGTTCACGCCCCATGGACGCGCAGGATCTTCGTAGAACGAATGCAGATAACCGTAGAGCCAGTCGGTGCCGCGCACGCGTGCCACCAGCGTCAGGTCCGGTGGCGCCGCGCCAAACCAGGTCTTGGCGTCGGCTGGCTGCATGCCAATGTTCATGTGATCGCCGATTTTCGCGCCGGTGAACACCAGTTTTTCCAGCATCAGTTCGTGAGGGATACCGAGGTCATCGGCAACCCGCTCGTAACGCTGGAACTTGGCACTGTGGCAACCCATGCAATAGTTGGCAAAGGTACGCGCACCATCCTGCAAGGCAGCCTTGTCGGAGACGTCAATGTCGACCTTTTCCAGCTCCGGACCACCGTGTTCAGCGGCAAAAGACAAGACAGGCAGAGCAGCAAAAATCAGAGCAAAAAATAACTTTTTCATCAGCCAGTCACCCTTTCCGGAACCGGTTTGGTCTTCTCGAGCCGGGTGTAGAACGGCATCAGAATGAAGTAGGCGAAGTACAGGAAGGTGCAGACCTGCGACAGCAAGGTTCGTCCCGGAGTCGGCGCAAGAACGCCAAGAATGCCGAGAATAACGAACGAAATGCAGAACACCACCAGCCAGATTTTGCTCATCCAGCCTTTGTAGCGCATCGATTTCACCGGGCTGCGATCGAGCCACGGCAGCACGAACAGCAAGGCAATCGAGGCGCCCATGGCGATAACACCCATGAGTTTGTCCGGAATCGCACGCAGGATGGCGTAGAACGGCGTGAAGTACCAAACCGGGGCAATGTGCTCAGGCGTCTTGAACGGGTTAGCTTGCTCGAAGTTTGGTTTTTCGAGGAAGTAGCCGCCCATTTCCGGGAAAAAGAACACAATAAAGCAGAAGATAAACAAGAACACCACAACACCGACAATGTCCTTCACGGTGTAGTACGGGTGGAAGGCAATGCCGTCCAGCGGGATGCCGTTTTCGTCTTTGTGCTTCTTGATATCGACGCCGTCAGGGTTGTTCGAACCCACTTCGTGCAACGCCAGAATGTGCAACACCACCAGACCGAGAATCACGATTGGCAGCGCGACAACGTGCAAGGCGAAGAAGCGGTTCAAGGTGATTCCGGAGATCAGATAGTCACCACGGATCCACTGCGTCAGGTCGTTACCGATGACGGGAATCGCACCGAACAGCGAGATGATCACCTGGGCACCCCAGTACGACATCTGGCCCCACGGCAGTAGATAACCCATGAAGGCTTCGGCCATCAGCGCCAGGTAAATCAGCATGCCGAACACCCAGACCAGCTCGCGCGGTTTCTGGTACGAACCGTAAAGCAGACCACGGAACATGTGCAGATACACCACGATGAAGAACATCGAAGCGCCGACAGCGTGCAGCAGGCGCAAGATCGAACCGTGATTGACGTCACGCATGATGCCTTCGACGGACGCAAAAGCCTCTTCTGCCGATGGCGTGTAGCTCATCGTCAGCCAGACACCGGTGACGAGCTGGTTTACCAGCACCAGCAGCGCCAGGGAGCCGAAGAAGTAGAAAAAGTTGAAGTTTTTTGGAGCGTAATACTTGCTGAGATGGTCTTCCCACATTTTGGTCGCAGGAAAGCGCGCATCAACCCAATCCATGAATTTGCTCATCACGCTTTCTCCGTATCGACGCCAATGACAATCAGGTCATCGGTCTCATAGGAATGCGGGGGAACTGGCAGGTTCAAAGGCGCAGGTTGCGACTTGTAGACGCGGCCAGCCAGATCGTAGTGGGAGCCGTGGCAAGGGCAGAAATAACCACCGACCCAGTCTTTACCCAGATCCGCAGGTGCCACTTCGGGACGGAAGGTTGGCGAGCAACCCAAGTGTGTGCAGATCCCGATCAGCAACAGAATTTCCGGCTTGATCGAGCGCACCTCAGGGTCGACATAGGTGGGTTGCGTGGAGTTTTTGGAAGTCGGATCGGAGAGCTGGCCCTCGATCTTCTTGAGATTCCCCAGAATTTCCTCGGTACGGCGGACAATGAACACCGGCTGGCCGCGCCACTCAGCAATCATCTGCTGTCCTGGCTCGATTTTGCTGACATTCACTTTCACCGGTGCACCAGCGGCTTTCGCCTTGGCACTGGGAAACCATGACCCCACGAACGGGACCGCAGCCCCCACCGCTCCTGCAGCACCCACCACGGATGTGGCTGCTACCAAGAAGCGACGCCGGCCTGCATTCACGCCGTCATTGCTCATTCAGTCCTCTCCCATCAGCTTTTGTGGCCTGTTAAATCAGGCATCTACTAAATAAATCAATGTTACTTATAAAAATTTTGCCGAGATGGTAATGAAAAGCCCCAATTCTGACAAGGGAATTACCCGGAGCTCATACCCTCAAGCCTTGCAGTATAGGGGGTCTACAGAAGTGGCAAGTTGTCGCAGCGCAATTCTTTGATAAATCGCAGGCATAAAAAAACGCCCGCTTCCGTGAGGAGGCGGGCGTTCTTTTTGAACGCGAAAGCGGAATTAACGCTTCGAGTACTGCGGACGCTTACGCGCTTTACGCAGACCAACTTTCTTACGTTCAACTTCACGGGCGTCGCGAGTAACGAAGCCAGCTTTGCGCAGAGCGCCACGCAGGGTTTCGTCGTAGTCCATCAGAGCGCGAGTGATACCGTGGCGGATTGCGCCAGCTTGACCACTTACACCACCGCCGATCACGGTGACGTAGATGTCGAACTTCTCGACAGTCTCAGTCAGCTCCAGCGGCTGGCGAACTACCATGCGGGCAGTTTCACGGCCGAAGAAGTTTTCCAGCGAACGGTTGTTGATGGAGATGTTACCAGTACCCGGACGCAGGAAAACGCGTGCGGTTGCGGTCTTGCGACGGCCAGTGCCGTAATTTTGAGTCGCCGACATAATGTACTATTCCGTTAAAACTTCAGTTCTTGGGGCTGCTGAGCAGTATGTGGGTGTGCAGCGCCCGCATAGACTTTCAGCTTACGGTACATGTCGCGACCCAGTGGGTTTTTAGGCAGCATGCCTTTAACCGCGGTCTCGATCACGCGCTCAGGGGCTTTAGCGATCAGCTTTTCAAAGTTGATCGACTTGATGCCGCCCGGGAAACCGGAGTGGGAGTAGTACATTTTGTCAGTGGTTTTAGCACCGGTAACACGAATCTGCTCAGCGTTGATTACGACGATGTAGTCGCCGGTGTCAACGTGAGGAGTGTACTCAGGCTTGTGCTTGCCACGCAGACGGCTCGCGATTTCGGTGGCCAGACGACCCAGGGTCTGACCAGCAGCGTCGACGACAAACCAGTCGCGCTTTACTGTTTCCGGTTTAGCAGTAAAAGTTTTCATTCTTTATAGCCTCAGGGGCCGCCCTGTAAATTAGACGGCGGATCTTACTGAATAGTGCGTACTTTGACAAGTCAAAGGCAGCCGGATACAGACGCTTTCGGGGGCTCGGGTCGGCGCGTCCGTTCAACGGCAAGATTCTTCGGCGGCGGCGCATCACTTCCACTGCAGAAAGAGGTCGGCAATTATGCAGATTGCGAAAAATATTTCAACCTGCTTTTATGATTGTTTTGCCCAAGGAGCACCCGATGGACTATCGCCAGCTAGGCCGTACCGACCTGAACGTGAGTGCAATCTGCCTCGGCACCATGACCTGGGGCGAGCAAAACACTGAAGCTGAAGCCTTCGCCCAGATCGAACGGGCCAAGCAAGCCGGGATCAATTTCATCGACACCGCCGAGATGTACCCGGTGCCGCCAAAAGCCGAAACCTACGCCACCACCGAGCGCTACATCGGCAATTACTTCAAAAGTCGCGGCGACCGCGCCGACTGGATTCTCGCCAGCAAGATCGCAGGTCCGGGCAACACCATCGACTACATCCGCGACAAGAACCTGCGCCACAACCGTCAGCACATCACTGAAGCCGTCGATGCCAGCCTCAAGCGCCTGCAGACCGATTACATCGACCTGTACCAATTGCACTGGCCAGAGCGCAGCACCAATTTTTTCGGACAGCTGGGCTACAAACACAAGATCGAAGCGAACCTGACCCCGCTCGAAGACACCCTCGAAGCACTCGACGAGCAGGTAAAGGCCGGCAAGATCCGCCACATCGGCCTGTCCAACGAAACACCGTGGGGCACCATGCGTTTTCTGGCCCTCGCCGAAGCCCGTGGCTGGCCGCGCGCGGTGTCGATCCAGAACCCGTACAACCTGCTCAACCGCAGTTTTGAAGTGGGTCTGGCGGAAATCGCCATCCGCGAACAGTGCGGCCTCCTCGCCTATTCGCCGCTGGCGTTCGGTTTCCTGTCAGGCAAGTACGAAGGTGGCGCTCGTCCACCGAAGGGCCGCCTGAGCCTCTACAGCCGCTTCAGTCGCTATTTCAATGCGCAATCGGAAGCAGCGTGCAGCCGTTATGTGGCGCTGGCCCGTGAACACGGTCTGGATCCGGCGCAAATGGCATTGGCGTTCGTGACGCAGCAACCGTTCGTCACCAGCAACATCATTGGGGCGACGACGCTTGAGCAACTGGACAGCAACATCGCCAGCTTCGACCTGAAGCTGTCGGATGAAGTGCTGGAAGGGATTGAGGCGATTCACAAGGATCATCCGAATCCTGCGCCTTGATTGATTCATAGACCCAATCGCGAGCAGGCTCACGCCTACAAGGGAACGCATTCCAAATGTAGGAGTGAGCCTGCTCGCGATAGCGGTCTGACAGTCACCAGAATTTCAAAGCGACCGCGCAATGATCTCCTTCATGATTTCATTGGTGCCGGCATAGATCCGTTGCACCCGCGCATCCGCCCACGCCCGGGCCACCGGGTATTCCCACATGAAGCCGTAGCCACCATGCAATTGCACGCACTCGTCGAGCACCTTGCATTGCAGGTCGGTGCCCCAGTATTTCGCCATCGCCGCCGTCGGTACGTCGAGCTTGCCTTGCAGGTGCAGCTCCAGACACTTATCGACGAAGACCCGACCGATCTGAATCTCCGTGGCCATCTCAGCCAATTTGAATCGGGTGTTCTGAAAGTCGGCAATCGCCTTGCCAAAGGCTTTGCGATCACGGGTGTAATCCAGCGTCCACTGCAATGCCGCTTCGGCTGAAGCCAGCCCACCGATCGCCACGGTCAGGCGCTCCTGCGGCAATTCCT
The DNA here is from genome assembly GCF_002979955.1 of Pseudomonas sp. MYb2. Classification (NCBI taxonomy): domain Bacteria; kingdom Pseudomonadati; phylum Pseudomonadota; class Gammaproteobacteria; order Pseudomonadales; family Pseudomonadaceae; genus Pseudomonas; species Pseudomonas sp. MYb2. The sequence goes on along the minus strand of NZ_PCQC01000016.1, from coordinate 96,400 downwards.
GCATCAGATAAGCGAATCCGGCCCCAGCCTGACCCAAGAGGTTTTCCTTCGGCACACGCACGTCCTGGAAGAACAATTCCGACGTATCCTGGGCCTTCATTCCGACCTTCTCCAGGCGTTTGCCCTTCTCGAAGCCCGGCGTGTTCGCTTCGACCAGAAACAGGCTGGTGCCCTTGGCGCCGGCCTTGGGATCAGTCTTGGCGACAACGATCACCAGGTCTGCGAGAAAACCGTTGGTGATAAAGGTTTTCGAGCCGTTGATCACATACTCGTCACCGTCCAGCACAGCGGTGGTTTTCACGCCTTGCAGATCGGAACCCGCGCCCGGCTCGGTCATGGCGATGGCCGTGACCATCTCGCCCGAAACCAGTTTCGGCAGGTATTTGTGCTTCAGCGCTTCGCTGCCGTAATGCAGGATGTAAGGCGCGACGATGTCGGAATGCAACGAGAAGCCGATGCCGGTCAGGCCCAGCCGACCGACCTCTTCGATCACCACGGCGCTGTAGAGAAAGTCCGCGCCCAGCCCGCCGTACTCCTCCGGAAGGTGCGAGCAAAGCATCCCCGCCTCCCCTGCCTTGTTCCACAGCTTGCGGTCGATATGGCCTTGTTTCTCCCATTGCGCGTGATACGGCACGGCCTCTTTCTCAAGGAACGTTCGTACGCTGTCGCGAAACAATTCGTGCTCGGAGCTGAACAAGGTTCTGGGGATCATGCGGCACCTTACTTTCTTGTTGGAGGATTATGGCCTTCAGAGACTAAGCCTCCCCTCTGACACAGGACACTGGACACATCCGACAAAAAATAAGACGATCCAGCCGTCTGGTGACCACTTTCCCTTATAAAAACAAAACAAAAGTTGAATTATGTCCAAGCAAGTCTCCACGCCCTTGCGGCGCGTCAGCATCCTGGCAATCGACCGGGTTTTCGCTTACACCCTCATGCAGGCCAAGGATTTTTTCCATGTGGCCAGCCTCCGTTACGGCAAACAACTGGGCCACGGCCTGACGCCGGCGTTTGAAACACGAATCGTCAGCCCCGATGGCAAACCGGTGAAAAGCTTCAGCGATGTCGTCATGCCGGTGGATGGTGGTCTGGAAAACACCGATATCATCATCCTCCCGGCGTTCTGGGATGATTTCGAGACCTTGTGCAGCCGTTATCCACAGATCCTGCCTTGGCTGCGCGAGCAACATGCCCGCGGCGCTGTGCTGTGCGGCGAAGCCACTGGCGTGTTCTGGCTGGCCGAAGCCGGGTTGCTCGATGGCAAGGAAGCGACGACCTACTGGCGTTTCTTCAATGCCTTTGCCGAACGCTTTCCGAAGGTCTACCTCAATCAGGACAAGCACCTGACCGACGCCGATAACCTTTACTGCGCCGGCGGCACCACATCGGCCTGCGACCTCTATATCTACCTGATCGAGCGTTTCTGCGGTGCCAACGTGGCGCAAGCCGTGGCCCGCGACATTCTCTATGAGGTGCAGCGCAGCTATGCGCCGGGGCGTATCGGTTTCGGCGGGCAGAAGCTGCATCAGGACGTGATCATCCTGCAGATTCAGCACTGGCTCGAAGAGCATTTCGCCGACAAGTTCCGCTTCGAAGACGTCGCCCGCGAGCATGGCATGAGCATCCGCAATTTCATGCGGCGCTTCCAGACCGCCACCGGCGACAAGCCGCTGCACTACCTGCAACGCCTGCGCATCGAGACGGCCAAGGGCTTGTTGTCCGGCAGCCGCAAGAGCATCAAGACCATCAGTTATGAGGTCGGTTACGACGACGCGAGCTTCTTTGCGCGGTTGTTCCGCCAGCACACTGAGCTGTCGCCGAATCAGTATCGGCAGCAGTTCCAACAGGCTGCGTAGCCCTCTGCCCATACACAAACCCATTGATCGTTCCCACGCTCTGCGTGGGAATGCTGCCAATGGACGCTCCGCGTCCGCCCCGGAATGTGACGCAGAGCGTCACGGTATGCATTCCCACGCGGAGCGTGGGAACGATCAGTGTGCGCGGGCCGGTGAATTCGAGATAAAAAAGGGCCTGCAATCGCAGGCCCTTTTACTTTGCCGATTCTGTTTAAGGCTTGTGCGCCCGCGACAGGAACTCGTGCGATTGCATCTCCAGCAATCGGCTCAACGTGCGCTGGAACTCGAAGTTCAAACGTCCGCCGGTGTACAGATCCTTCAGCTCGACTTCAGCAGAAATGATCAGCTTGACGTTACGGTCGTAGAACTCGTCGACCATGTTGATGAAGCGGCGAGCGATGTCGTCGGTGGTGACGCTCATCTGCTCGACACCGCTGAGCAGCACGGCGTGGAAGATCTTGCCCAGTTCGATGTAGTCGTTCTGGCTACGCGGGCCGTCGCACAGTTCGCGGAAGTCGAACCACGCCACGTCATCGCAAGTACGCAGGGCGCGGATCTCGCGGTTTTCGATGATCAGTACATCGTTCTCGACCGCGGCAGTGCATTCCGGCGTCAGTGCCTTGAAGCTCTTGCGCAGGCTTTCGTGAGCGGCTTCATCGAGCGGATAGTGGAACAGCTCCGCTTGTTCGAGGTGACGCAGACGATAGTCGACGCCGCTGTCGACGTTGACGATCTCGGTGTTCTGCTTGATCAGCGCAATGGCTGGCAAGAAGCGCGCACGCTGCAGACCGTCCTTGTACAGGCCGTCCGGGACGATGTTCGAGGTCGCGACCAGGGTCACGCCATTCTTGAACAGCTCTTCCATCAGCGTGCCGAGGATCATCGCATCGGTGATGTCAGACACGAAGAACTCATCGAAGCAGATTACCCGCGACTCAGTCGCGAAGCGCTTGGCGATGATGGTCAGCGGGTTTTTCTCGCCGCCAAGGGTTTTCATCTCTTCGTGCACGCGCTTCATGAAGCGGTGGAAGTGGGTGCGGGTCTTTTCCTTGAACGGCAGCGCTTCGAAGAAGGTGTCGACCAGGTAAGTCTTGCCGCGACCTACGCCGCCCCAGAAATACAGGCCCTTGACCGGCGTCTGATCCTTTTTGCCGAACAGCTTGCTCAGCAGACCCGGCTTGTTCTGATCGGCGGCGATCAGATCCTCGTACAAACGCTGCAAATGACGCACAGCAGTTTCCTGCGCGGCGTCATGGAAGAAGTCCGGGCGTTTCAGATCAGCTTGGTATCGTTCTAGGGGCGTCATAATTCGTTAGCAAGGCAACAAAAACGGGCCGTCACTGTAGCGACGGCCCGTAGGAATGGCAATCGGCCCTTGGTCGGGTCGTGCCGCCGATTAGTCCTGAACCGGGGTCAGCGCGACGCGCAAAGCCTCGATGGCCGCGTCCCGCGCAGCAGCGTCGGCGAACGCCGGGCTGTCACCAACGCACTCGCCTTCCAGCCAGACGCTGAAGCTCAGGTCTTCGCTGCGCACGTCCAGCGGCTGGCCGGATTGCAGTTGCTTGGTCACCTGGCCTGCGGTTTTGCCGTCGGCGAAGTTGCGCGACAGCAGCAGTTGCTCGCCATCGGCTGCCAGCAGACGGAAACGGAAGCTGCCGTCGTCTTCGCGGAAGCTGACGAAACGCGCGGCTTTCGCGGCTTTCTTCTTGGTGGTCGCAGCAACCTGAACCTGATTGACGAAGGAGCGCAGGCCAACGGCTTCGCGCAGTTCGTTGAGGAACGGCGTTGCCACGGCGCGGGCCTTCTTGGCACCGATCTGCAGAATGTCTTCCAGATCCGCCGGGCGCTCGATCAACTGGTGATACTTGTCGCGCGCTTCGCCGAGATCGTTGTCGAGCAACTGGAACAGACGGTTCTTCGCCTCGCCCCAACCCAGACCGCCCAACAGTTCGCTGCGGAATTCGTCAGCCTGCGCCGGCGTGGCGAAAGCCTGGAACAGGGTGAACAGGTGCGAATTGTCCGGATCCTTGGCTTCGCCTGGCGCTTTGGAGTCGGTGACGATCCGCGAGATCGCGTCCTTCATCTCTTTGGCGCTGGAGAACAACGGGATGGTGTTGTCGTAGCTCTTCGACATCTTGCGACCGTCGAGGCCTGGCAACGTCGCCACGCTTTCTTCGATCAGCGCTTCGGGCATGGTGAAGAATTCTTTGCCCTGACCGAACAAGTGGTTGAAACGTTGGCCGATGTCGCGGGCCATTTCCACGTGCTGGATCTGGTCACGACCGACCGGCACCTTGTGCGCGTTGAACATCAAAATGTCCGCAGCCATCAGCACTGGATAGCTGTAGAGGCCCATGGTGATGCCGGCGTCCGGGTCTTCACCGGTTTCGACGTTTTTGTCCACCGACGCCTTGTAGGCGTGCGCGCGGTTGAGCAGGCCCTTGGCCGCGACGCAGGTCAGCAGCCAGGTCAGCTCAGGGATTTCCGGGATGTCGGACTGACGGTAGAAGGTCACGCGGTCGACATCGAGGCCACCGGCCAGCCAGGTCGCGGCGATTTCCAGACGCGAGCGCTGGATGCGCAGCGGGTCATCGCATTTGATCAGGGCGTGGTAGTCGGCAAGAAAGTAGAACGAGTCGGCATTGCTGTCGCGGCTGGCAAGGATCGCCGGGCGGATGGCGCCGGCATAGTTGCCCAGGTGCGGCGTGCCGGTGGTGGTGATGCCGGTGAGGATACGGGTACGGTTCGTCATGGGTAATCGCTTGTCAGACTGCAATCAATTCGAGAGACGCGGCAGGATCAGATCCTTGAGATCGGTCAGCTTGCCATGAAAAAAGTGTCCGCATTCTGCCACTTTCAGCAGCTCATGGGGGCGCTGGAGTTTTTCCGACCAGTCGTAAACCAGTTGCGGATCGATGACTTCGTCGGTTTCCGGCTGAATCACCGTGAGTTCGCCGTGTTGCGGCAGTTGATCCTGCTCGCCAAGACGCATCACCGCCGGCGCGACCATGAACAGGTGCTTGAGCTGCACGCCTTGCGCTTCGAGACGGCCACCGAGACTTGCTGCAACAAATCCGCCGAAGGAGAAACCGAACAGGGTCAGCGGCAGATCCGGGTGTTTCTCGCGCAACCACTTGGCGGCTGCCTGGGCATCGTCGACTTCACCGGTGCCCATGTCGTGGGAACCTTCACTGGCACCCACGCCGCGATAGTTGAAGCGCAAGGTGATCAGGCCGGCGTCGCGCGCGGTGCGCTGCAGGGTCGAGACGACCTTGTTGAGCATGGTGCCGCCCTGCACCGGGTTCGGATGGCAGATCAGCGCGATGCCGATTGGTTGCTCGTTATCCAGGTACAACGCTTCGATTTGGCCGACGGGGCCGGCAATCACTACAGGGGTTTCACGCATCAGCAAGGAAGGAACTCCGTGACCTCGAATCGGGTCGACTCGTCTAGCAAATTGTCTGTGCCAATCTATTGCGAGTGAATCGCGGTATACAGCGCAGGTTCGAGCCGTTAACGTAAAGCAAAGCCGTTTATAGAGGAAGGACTCGTGGAACACTCGCTCTTAGTTTGGTTGTTACCGACTCTTGCCCTGGTTGTGGGTGTCGCCATTGGATTCCTGATCGCGCGCGTTGCGCCGAACGCCGCGCCGAGCCGTACGCAGCGTCAACTGGATGATATCCAGGAGCGTTTCGACAGTTATCAAAACGAGGTGGTCACCCACTTCAACAGCACCGCGATGCTGGTCAAGAAGCTGACCCAGAGCTATCAGGAAGTGCAGGATCATCTCGCCGAGGGTGCCAATCGTCTGGCCCTGGACGAGCAGACCCGCCAGCGCCTGATCGCTGCCCTGCACGCTGACGCGGCGCAGGCGCCACGTGAACGCCTGACGCCACCGCGCGATCAGGAGCCGCCACGCGACTACGCACCGAAGACGCCGAACTCACCGGGCATGCTCGATGAGCACTATGGCTTGAAGAAGTAATCAGTCTTCGCTGACAAACAAAAAGCCCCCGGACAGTGATGTCCGAGGGCTTTTTTGTGCCTGATGGTTTTGTGGTACCGATTTGATCGCCATCGCGAGCAGGCTCACTCCTACATTTTGAATTGCATTCCCCTGTAGGAGTGAGCCTGCTCGCGAAGGGGCCAGAACTGACCACAAAAAAAATGCCCGATCACCGGATCGGGCATTTCTTCATTCAGGCAAGCGCTTATGGATACTGCTGAACAGTGCCCGGCTGTTGCTGCTGACCACCATATTGCTGGCCCGGAATCGCCTTCAGATTGACTTCAACCCGACGGTTCTGCGCCCGGCCATTGACGTCGCCGTTGCTGGCAATCGGATTATCCGGACCGGCACCACGGGCCGTCAGGTTGGCACCGCTGACGCCTTGCGAGGTCAGGTAGGTCGCCACGCTCTGCGCACGACGCTGGGACAGGTCCATGTTGTGCTGGCGGCTGCCGGTGCTGTCGGTGTAACCGACGATCTCGATCTGATTCTGGTTGAACTCTTTCAGCGAGTTGGCCAGATTGTTCAGCGGTTGATAGAAGCTGGACGCGATGTTCGCCGAGTCGGTCGCGAAGGTGATATTGCCTGGCATGATCAGCTTGATCTGATCGCCCTGACGCTGCACTTCAACCCCGGTGTTGGCCATGCTCGCGCGTAGCTTGGCTTCCTGCTTGTCAGCGTAATAACCGTAACCGGCCGCCGAAGCCCCCACCACCGCCGCGCCGATCAAGGCACCTTTGCCGCGATTGTTATGGTCGATGGCAGCACCGGCCAAAGCACCGGCCAGCGCACCGAGACCACCGTACTTGGCGGTTTTGCTCATGCCTTGAGAGCCACCATCGGCCTGGCCCTGATTGTCATACGGATTAGGCGAGGCGCAGCCGGACAGCAAGGCCACGGCGGTAGCGACAATAATCAAACGACGCTTGGTGAACATGGAGAGCTCCTACTTTTGCATTCTATGACGGCCATTTTTGGCAATGGACCTGTGCGGGCGTTGGATCATGACAATGCACAAAAATTCCGCCGGGCACTCGTGACAAAATATTTAGGCCCGCACAAAAGGGTTCTCGCGCATTTCATCGCCCAACCGTGTATCCGGACCGTGCCCGGTCACCACTGTTGCGTCTTCGTCCAGGGTATACAGCCGCTGTTTGATCGAACGCACGATGGTCGCCTGATCGCCGCCCCACAAATCCGTACGTCCTACGCCACGACGAAACAGCGTGTCGCCGGCAATCAACAGCTTAGCCTCGGAAAACCAAAAGCTCATGGAACCGGGGGTATGTCCCGGCGTATGCAGGGCCACGCCGCAACCACAGGCCAGTTCTTCATCATCGCTTAACCAGCGATCTGGCGATGGCACCGGAGTGTATGGCACACCGAACATCTGGCACTGCATCTCGAGGTTGTCCCAAAGAAACTGGTCTTCCTTGTGCAAATGCAGGGTCGCGCCGGTTTTTTCCTTCATCTGCCCGGAAGCAAGGAAATGATCGAGGTGCGCGTGGGTGTGGATGATGCTGACCACTTTCAGGCCATGCGCATCGAGGCGCGCCATGATCAGGTCAGGGTTGCCGCCCGGGTCGACGACAATGGCTTTTTTGGTCAGCGGGTCGCCGATGATCGTGCAATTGCACTGCAACGGGCCAACAGGGAAGGTTTCGCGGATCAGCGCTGGTTTTGCAACAGTCATGGGCAATCCTGAGCCAAGGTTCGAAGCGGCAGATCGGCGATTTTACCGCCGTTAGATCATTAACCCCAGCTCCTTGGCGCGCGCCACGGCTTGGGTGCGCCGCTCGACACCCAGCTTGCTGTTGATGTGGCTCGCATGGGTTTTCACCGTGTGCAGTGAAATGAACAACTGCTCGCTGATCTCCTGGTTGGAACAACCTTGGGCGATCAGTCGCAGCACCGCCAGCTCACGACTGCTGAGCTGTTCTGCTGCCGGACACTCGGGCACCGGACGGGTGGTAGACGGGGCAATGTGTTCGAGCAATTGCTGGCCAACCGGGTTCGACACGTTAGCCGCCAATTGCCCGCGCACCCAGTCCGGATGTTCCTTGAGCAAGCCATCGAAGGGTTGCAGCACACCGCCCGCTGCGGCATCCAGCGCCAGGCTCAAAGTCTTGCGCGCTTCCGGCTCGCGACCACCGGCCAGCAGCAACGCCACTTTCTGCGTCAACGCCATCACACTGAGCAACTGGCGGCCGGTTTGCTGGCCGTTTTCATGCAACACGTTCAACCGCCCTTCGGCGAGCATCGGTTGCCCTTGAATCATGTCGAGCAGTGCCTGTTGCAGCTCGACATGCAAGGGCAACTGCGGATGAAATTCCGGTGGCGCGGCAGCACGTTCGCCGGTGTAGGTCTGGCCCAGTCGCGCCAGCCAGGCTTCGGCCAGATCGGTGCGGCCCTGTGCCAGCCACAGTTCGCATTTGACCAGCGTGATCATCGCCAGATAGTAGATCGGCGGCACGTCCCAGATATGCATCAGCCGTTCGGCTTCGGCCAATTCCGCAAAAGCACCGGCGAACTCGCCTTTGGCGCCATCCAGCCGGGCGATCACACAATGGCCGATCAACACGCTGATATCGCGACAGGCGCGCGCCTCTGCGATCCCGGTCAGCAGGCGCCCGCGCGCGGCCTGGGGTTGCAGGCGCATCGCCAGCAGAAAGCCCTCGTATAACGTCAGACGCGCACGTACGGCGTACAAACGTTGCGCCGACAACCCGCGCAAGCGCTCCAGCCCTTGGTGTACTTCCGTGAGCGCACGGAGAATTTCACCTCGCGATTGCAGAACCCGCGCCCGGTCGTAATGCGCCAATGCTTCAAACAAGGGATTGCCGACCCGCTGCGCCAGCTCAAGGGATTCGCGGTTCAAGCCCCGCGCGCGCCACAGATCGCCATCGGCAATGGCCAGATTCGACAAGGTCGACAAGCACATCAACCGCTGACCGTAGCGCTTGGCCGGCAGGCTTTCGAGCGCTTCGCTGCAATAGCGCAGCGTCAACTCTCGATGCCCGCGTCCGCGAGCAATGATTCCGCTGAGTGCCAGCCATTGCGCCAGCATCGACTTTTGCGCGGTGGCCGAAGGCGCCGGCAGGAAACGGCTCAGATGACTGGACAATTCTTCGGCGGCATCGAGCTGACAGGCCAGCCCCAGCGCCCAGCTGTAGAGCACGATCAAGCGTGGCGTGCTGATCAGCAGACTGTCGGGCAAATCCATTTTCCAGCGCAGCAACATGCCGATGTTTTGCTCGGCAAGCAGTTGTTCTTCGGAGAGGTTCTGCACCAGATTCGCTGCCACGTCGAGATGGCCGGCGCGCAAGGCCTGCTCCACCGCTTCGTCGAGCAGCCCCTGCGCGTTGAACCAGCGGCAGGCGCGCAGATGCAGGGTCGCCGGCGGCACCATCGCCTGCGCGATCGGACGACTGCGCAGCAAGTCGGAAAATAAATGGTGATAGCGATACCAGTGGCCATGTTCGTCCAGTGGCACCAGAAAGACTTGGTGTGCGAGCAGGAAACGCAGGATTTCGGCACTGTCATGGGCTTCGCGCACGGCATCGCAGAGTTCGCTGCAAAAGCGCTCCTGTGGCGCCGTGTCGTAGAGAAATGCCTGCACTTCGGCCGGCAAACAATCGATGACCTCTTCCAGCAGATAGTCGCGGATCAGCCCTTCCCCGCCGTTCAACGCTTGCGGCAACACCGCATCGCTGCCGGCCTCGGCCACCGCCAGCAGCCAGAAACGCAAACCCGCGACCCAGCCTTCGCTGCGCTGAATCAGGCTTTCCAGGGCTTCACCGCGCAGAGACGTGCTGTGCCGATCGAGCAGGCTCAGTGCTTCGTCGTGGGTCAGGCGCAAATCCTGTTCATGCAATTCGAGCAACTGTCGCGACAGGCGCAAGCGCGCCAGATGCCAGTCCGGTCGCTGCCGGCTGGTAACCATGACCAGCAGGCCATCGGGCAAATGATTGAGGAAGAATTGCAGGCAACGGTCAAGAACCGGGCCTTGAGCGAGATGGTAATCGTCGAGCAACAGCAGCAACGGCGCCGCCGGATCAAGTTGCAGCGCCAGTTCGTCGAGCAAGCCATCGAGCCATTCCTCGAAGGCAAATGGCTGATGCCGTTGGCGCATTTTCAGCAGGCCCAACGCGCGGCTGCCCAACTGTGGAAAGTAGTCCTGCAGGCCTTCGAGCAAGCGTTCGAGAAACCGCCCCGGGTCGCTGTCCCGTGGGCTCAGACCCAGCCATAAACTTTGCCAATGCGCTGGCAGGCTCTGACAAAACTCCACTGCCAGCGAACTCTTGCCAAACCCGGCCGGGGCGCTGACCAGCAACAGTCGCCCACCGAGCCCGGCTTGCAGGCGCTCGCAAAGTCGTGGTCGCAGCACGTATCCGTCGGGGAGTGGCGGGCGAAAAAAACGCCCGTCCAATGCCGTGACGGCAACACTTGCGGGACCCGGAAGTGGGGACAGATCAGTCATGGCCGGCTCTTGTTCGAATTGCTGTTGGCGGCGTTGCAGATGTCCGCAGACTAGCCTTAAACGAAGAGGGAATGAAGGTTGCTGCTACAAATGGCTACAAAAAAGCTACACAGCGCCGACAAAAACCGGCATCACCGCTGCATCGCGCGCCCCGATGAACCCCTGTAGGAGCTGCCGCAGGCTGCGATTTTTTGACGTTGTTTTGCCCCCCCTCAAAAAAAGCAGGATCGAAAGATCGCAGCCTGCGGCAGCTCCTGCACAAGCAGGGAAATCTGATCGAAAAAAAACGCCCCGAACCAGTCGGGGCGTTTTTCACGAGGATGCGGCCTCGGGTTTACAGCGGTTTAGCGGACGCCATCCTGCCGCAGAGCGGCCGGGGTGAAGTCACTGGTGGTGGCGGTGAAGCCGAAGTCATACGCACTCTTCTCTTCGTTCTTCATGCCCAGAGCCAGATAACGGCCGGACTGTAGGTCGTAGAGGGTTTCCAGGGCGTACCACGGCACTTGCTTGTCGTAGTAGTTCTCGGCATGCGCCTCGGCCACACGCCACAGCTGGCCACGACCATCGTAATGGTCGATCACCGCGGCTTGCCAGGTGTCTTCGTCAATGTAGAAGTCACGCTTGGCGTAGATGTGGCGCTGACCTTCCTTCAGGGTCGCGACCACATGCCAGACGCGGCGCAGCTCGTAACGCGCCAGATCCTGGTTGATGTGACCGGCCTTGATGATGTCAGCGTATTTCAGCTTCGGATCGTCGAGCTTGTAGCTGTCGGAGGCGATGTACATCTCTTTCTTGCCTTCGAGCTTCCAGTCGTAGCGATCCGGTGCACCGTTGAACATGTCGAGGTTGTCGGAAGTACGCAGGCCATCCGCCGCGGTACCCGGGCCGTCATAGGACACTTGTGGCGCGCGACGCACGCGGCGCTGACCGGCGTTGTAGACCCACGCTGAGCGCGGTTCCTTCACTTGGTCGAGAGTCTCGTGCACCAGCAGCACGCCACCGGCCAGACGTGCCGGCGCGGTCACTTTCTGCTTGAAGTAGAACAGGATGTTGCCCGGATTCGCCGGATCGTAGTCCTTCATCTTGTCGCGGAACACGAACTGATCCTGGAAGTACACCAGGCTGTACGAGCCGTTCGGTTGCGGCGTGGCCTGAGTCACCAGACGGGTCACGCTGCCGCCGCGATAGCGGGTGATGTGGTTCCAGATGACTTCTACACCGGTTTTCGGAATCGGGAACGGCACGGCGGTATCGAAGTTTTCCAGACCGTTGCCGCCGGACACCAGATTGGTGGTGGTGGCGTTTTTCTTGATGGCGGCGAACACGTCATCCGGCACGGTCGCACCGCGATGGGACGGATACACCGGCATCTTGAAGGTGTCCGGGTAACGCTTGAACATCGCGTACTGCCCCGGCGCGAGTTTGTCCTTGTACTTGTCGACGTCTTTCGCCGTGATGGTGAACAGCGGTTGCTCACTGGCGTATGGATTGGACAGGAAACCCTTGCTGTCGACCGAGCCGGCATTCTTCGGCAGTGGCTTCCAGGCAGGAATGGAACCATCGGCATTACCAGCCATTTCGGCGCCCATCGGCGTCAGGCTCTTGCCCAGTTTGTCGGCTTCGGCGGCAGGTACCGCGGCCATGACACCGGTCGCCAGCAGCGACAGACCCAGAACACCGGCGTGGAACAGACTCTTTGTTATTTTCATATGTGTGTTCGTCCTGAAATGCAGTGCTTAGAAGTTCACGCCGAAGCTGAGCGCAACGAAGTCGCGATCATCCACGGTGGTGTACTTGCCATCGAAGAAGTTGGTGTAAGCCAGGCTCGCGGTGTAGGTGTTCTGGTATTCCGCGTCGACACCGAGGCTGACAGCCTTGCGACCTTCCTCGAAGTTGCCGCCAGGGCCAGGCGAGTAACCGCTGACGTCGTGGGACCAGGCCACGTTCGGCTTGAGGTTCACACCGGCGAACACGTCGTTGTATTCCCAGATGGCACGACCGCGATAGCCCCAGGAAACCGATGTGGTGAAGCCGTCATTGTCGCAATTGCGGCTGCGGTTGTTTTGCGGCGACCCAGGCCCTGCACCGTTGATGGTGCTGGCGTTGAGAATGTTGGAGCAGGTATTGATACCGCCAGTGGCCGGCAACTCACCCGGGCCATACACGGGATCGCGGCCATAACGCATGTCGGAACGGCTTTCCAGCCCGCCGACATAGGTCGCACCGACTTCACCGACCAGGGTCAGACGGCTGGCGCCCATGACCTGATCGAAGAAGTGCGTGAAGGTGGTCTGGATCTGGGTGATTTCCTTGCGTTCGTAACCGTGCAGATCCTGACCCGGCACGCCGTTGAGCAGCGAAGCGTTGGTCAGTGCACCGCCCAGTGGACGTACACCGGCAAACAGGATGTCGGTGGAGTTCAGTTGCACCGGCGCGTTCGGACGGTAGCTGATCTCACCGCTCCACGCAGTGCCCGTAGGCAGGGTGGTGGAGAAGCTCAGACCGTAGAGACGAATGTCTTCAGGGTATTCAATGAAGTATTGCGAGTTGCCCGCGACCAATAGGGGTGCGAGTGCGGCAAAAGGCCCCGGCAGCCCGCGCGCCGTGTTGTAGACAGATTGCGGCGCACCGGTGGCACTGAAGATCGGCGCACGGCTGTGGTAGTTCATGAAGTAGGCACCGAACTCGGTGTCCAGCGGTTCGTACATGTACTTGAAGGATGCGCCCCACTGGCCGCTGTCACGGGCATCGCGATCGCCGCCACGGCGTACCAGAACACCTTCTTCGTTGACGTTGACGCCGTTGGCGGCCAACGGCCCCAAGGCGACGGCCGGAATTTGCGAACGTTTGTTCAGCACGCGCAGGTTGTCGTTGCAACCGTCGGCAACGATGTCCGGCTGCGAGAAGAACGTGCCGCAGTTGTCGACGACGGTCTGGTCCCATTCCAGTTGATAGAACGCTTCGGCCGAGAGGTTCTCGGTGAGACTCTGGGACACATAGAACATGTTGACCGGGATCAGGCCTTCCTTGATCTCGGCGCCCGGACGACGGAACGCCGACACGTCGATCGGGTTGATCGAGTTGATGCCGCCGCCGATGAAGGTACTTTCACCCCAGCTCACGACCTGCTTGCCCAGACGCACCGAGCCCGGCTGATCGGCAACCGAATAGTTGTGATAGACGAAGGCATCGAGGATCTGCCCGCCGGACGACTTGGCGCCTTCCTTGCGGTTGCTGTCACTGATGTCCTTGAACTGTCGGCTTTCGTCCTTGAGCTCGAAGTCGTACCAGTATTTGCCACGGACGAACACACCGGTGTCGCCGTATTTCAGTTCAAGGTCATGGATGCCCTTGAAGATTTTCGAGAAGGTCTCGCCGCTCTTGAAGTTGGCGTGGCCGTCATCGGAGGTCTGCGACAGGCCATGGCCGCCGTTGTTGACGCCGATGAGGTTCTTGTTCGGGCTCTGAGTAGACCAACTGGCACCGATCGACAGAGAAGAGTCGAACTGGCCTTCGATTTCACCGACGTTGAAACTGACGCCGAATGCGGGCCCGGCGAGCGAAGAGGCAATGCTGACCGCCAGAGGCAGTTTTGCCCGGCGCCAGAACTGGTTTACTGAGGTCATCGACGCTACTCCATGTGCATTATTGTTATGGCAGTGAGTACTTTTAAAAACGCTGTGGAAGACCGGGCGCCAGGGCTGCCCGAAATCATTCCAAAGTTGCTCGCCCCGTTCAGTGCGTGTGCTCCGTTCTTAAAAATCCTTGAGCGGACTATAGCCAGCAGGTGGTACTGCTTGATCCCTCTAAAGTGTGATTTGCAGCTGCCGGCCACTCTGGAACAGTCCTTTCGCCAGTCCGACACGTGTCGGCACGGCAAGGATGGCTGAATTTTTCGATTTCACAAGGCAAGCGCTTGCTTGGTGGGCCTGGCGCGCCGTTTTCGGCGCGCCGGCAGACACTTAAAGTGTCGAGAGGAAGGTACTGTTGTTAGCCTGCCATTCGGTGATGTCGAGGCGGATGCGCTTCTTGTCGAGCTTGCCGACGCTGGTCTTGGGAATTTCGGTAACAAGGGCGATCTGACTCGGAATCGCCCACTTGCTCAGGTGCCCCAATTCCACAAATGGCTTGAGGTGTTCCTTGAGCTCGCGCGCCCCGATCACGTGCCCTTCGCGGATCACCAGCAGGGCAAACGGCCGCTCGCCCCACTGCGGATCGGCAATGCCCACCACTGCTACTTCGCGTACCGCGACGTGTCGGCTGATCAGGTCTTCGAGGTCCAGCGAGGAAATCCATTCGCCGCCGGTCTTGATCACGTCCTTGATCCGGTCGCGGATGTCGATCACGCCCATGCTGTCGAGCGTGGCGACGTCGCCGGTGTGCAGCCAGCCGCCGGCCCAGAGCTCGGCGCCCTTCTGCGGTTCGTTGAAATAACCTTCGGTCAGCCAGGGTGCGCGCAGCACCAGTTCGCCCTGGGTTTCCCCATCTGCCGGGAGAAAATTACCTTCAGTGTCGACGATCGCCGCTTCCACCAACGGCCCAGGCACACCGGCCTTGATCCTGTAGGTGGTGCGTTCATCTTCTGTGCCGGCCATCAGTTCGTCGTTGAGGTGAGCACAGGACACCAGCGGGCCGGTTTCCGACATGCCGTAGGCGGCGGTGAGCTGAATACCACGGGCCTTGGCGGTTTCATACAAGGTGCGGTTGAGTGCGCTACCGCCGATGACGATTTTCCAGCCACCGAAATCGGTGCTCTGCGCGCCTTTGGCGTTGAGCAGCATTTGCAGGATGGTCGGCACGCAGTGAGAGAAGGTGACCTTTTCCTTGCGCCACAACTCCACGAGAAACTCCGGATCGTAGCGCCCCGGATAAACCTGTTTGAGCCCGAGCATGGTCGCCACATACGGCAGACCCCAGGCGTGGACGTGGAACATCGGGGTGATCGGCATGTACACATCGTTGGTGCCAAGCAGGCGTACGCTGTCGATCGAGCCCATGATCGTCGACACGCCCATGGTGTGCAGCACCAGTTGCCGATGGGTGAAGTACACGCCTTTCGGGTTGCCGGTGGTGCCGGTGGTGTAGAACGTGGTGGCGACGGAATTTTCGTCGAAGTCCTGGAAATCGTACTGCGCACTAGCGGCGGCCAACAGTTGCTCGTACTCGCCGACCAGATTCGGCAAGTCGGCAGTTTTCTCCGGCAGATCGGTCAGCAGCAGGGTTTTCTCGACCGTGGTCAGGTGCGGTGCGATCGCTTGGTACAGGCCAACAAACTCGCTGTTGACCAGCACAAAGCGGTCCTCGGCGTGGTTCATGGTGTAGAGGATCTGTTCCGGCGACAGACGCACGTTGATCGTGTGAATCACTGCGCCAATCATCGGAATCGCAAACATGCATTCCAGATAACGGTGGCTGTCCCAATCCATGACCGCCACCGTGTCACCGGCCTTCACACCGGCCGCCGTGAGCACATTGGCCAGGCGTGCCACCCGTTCGATCAGCGTCGGGTAGCTGTAGCGCAACTGGTCACGGTAGATGATCTCGCGGGTTTTCTCGTAACGGGCGCCGGACATGAGCAGCCGTTTGATCAGCAATGGATACTGGTAGGCCCCATCGGCCGGGGGAATGACGCGAGTCTGCAACATAAGAATCCCTTTTCTGACTGCACGGTGTTGGCGTAGAGATTGGTACTCTAGAACCCTTATACGCCAGCCAAATCAGCCAAAGGAATGATTTGCAAAGCCGTACAAATGCTAGCTTTGCGCCAGCATTTGACGGTTTTCATCATTTGTCAGGCGGTTTGTCCTACAGCCTCTTCAGAAGGCGTGCGTGGGAAAACCACCGCAGCGAGGAAGGTCAATGCGCCGAAGCCCGCGAGAATCAAATACAGGCCTACGAAACCTTGGCGCGGTTCGACATAGGAAATCAGCGGAATCGCCGTGGCGCTGGCGCCGAACGATAAACAGTAACGCAGGGCAAAGATTCGCGATTGCCATTGCGGGGCGACGAAGTTGGCAACCATCGCATCGTTCACTGTTACCTGACCAAACACCACGAACATGAACGCTGCACCCAGCGCGATCACTGCCCAGCCGTCGGCGTATGCCAGTGCAAACAACAGCGGCGCCTGACACAGGGTCAGAACAATGAACGGCCATTTCAGGCTGAGGCGGTGCAGCACTCGGCCGATGCTCAACTGCGCGACCGCACCAAAGGCATAGGCCAGGCTGACCACCACGCCAAGGGTTTGCGGCGAAGCGAACAATTCATGCAGACGTTCCTGGAACAATTTCGGATAGGTCATGGTGGTGGCGTTGAACACTACGCCGCCAGTGGCCGTGGCCAGCGCCAGCACGCCGAACACCATGACCATCGAAATGCGCTGACCGGCGGCGCCTTTGAGCGGCGTGTGCGGGCGTTTCGGGATCGGTTCTTCTCGCACCTGCAAGGCGAAACCGACGCCCAACACAATCGCCACCGCGCCCGGTAACAGAAATGCCGAACGCCAGCCGAGCTGCGCCACCAGCAAGCCGGTGATCAGCGCCGAAAACGCCACGCCCAGATTGCCCCACATGCCGTTGATGCCGATTTCACGGCCACGGTTTTGTGCATAAGCGACCAACATCGCCGTGCCGACCGGGTGATAAATCGCCGCAAAAATACCGATCAGGGTCAGGCCGATCACCAGCATGGTCGGGCTGTTACTCAGGCCAGTGAAAATCGCCGAGGCGCCGATGCCGAAGAAAAACACCAGCATCATCTGCCGCCGGCTCCAGTGATCGCCCAGCCAACCGGCGGGTAGCGAGCAGGCCCCGAAAGCGATGAAGCCGCCCAGCGACAGGCCTATCAGCGCGGCATAGTCGAGGCCAAAGGCCTGGGTCATGCCGAGCACGGCGGCGGGGAAAATCAGCATGAACATGTGATCGATCACATGGGCGGCGTTGATATAGCGAATGACGTTTCTGGATTGATTCATGGCGGCACGCTTCACGTTGTTGTGTGGCGCTTATGCTAAGTTGGCCGTAAAGCGCATTTCTGCCAAGCAAGTCATCGGATCAGACATGTTGATCAGCCATTTCGAACACGGCCCGGTGAGCGCCTATCCCCGGGATTATCTGGACGGCGCGCACCAGCCGTTGCACCTGCATCGCGAGGCGCAATTGTTGTATGCCGTCAGCGGGATCATGCGCGTGGTCACGCAATCGGGTGCGTGGGTGATTCCGCCCAGCCGTGCAGTGTGGATTCCGCCCGAGGTGGCGCACGAGATTTTCATGAGCGGCGATGTGCAGATGCGCTCGCTGTTCATCGCGCCTGCGCTGTCGCCCGCCAGCCTGCAACAATGCTGCGTACTGGCCGTGACGCCACTGCTGCGCGAGCTGATCCTGCGTGCCGTGCAAGGGCCGCCGCATGCCGACAATCCCTTGATCCAGCAACTGATGCTCGAGGAGCTCGCCAGTCTGGAAAACCTGCCGCTGCACATTCCGATGCCGACCGATCGGCGCCTGCAGAACATTTGTCTGGCGCTGCTGCACACCCCGGATCACCCGAACACGCTGGAAGACTGGGCACAGCAGGTCGGCGCCAGTTCACGCACGTTGGCGCGGCTGTTTCAGCAACAAGTGCAGATGAGCTTCAACGCCTGGCGCCAGCAATTGCGCCTGATGGAAGCCTTGCCGCGCCTGCTCGCCGGGGACAGCGTGCAGCGTGTGGCGCGGGATTTGGGTTACGGCAGCGCACGGGCGTTCAGCGCGATGTTTCGCCGCTTGCTCGGGGAAAATCCCCGCGAATACCTCAATCACCTGAGCAAGCTCAGCGAGCTTGTGTAGGAGCTGTCGAGTGCAACGAGGCTGCGATCTTTTGACTTTGTTTTTTAAGATCAAGATCAAAAGATCGCAGCCTTCGGCAGCTCCTACACAGTAGGATCAATGCATCTCGGTAAACGCGATTTTCACGCCGAGAGCGATCAGCACCGCGCCCATGGTGCGGTCGAACCAGTGGCCCATGCGGGCGAAACCGGCACGTACACGTTGCTGGCTGAACAGCATTGCCACCAGACAGAACCAAATCGCAGTCGCGACCGCCAGGTAAATACCGTAACCGGCCTGCACCGCCAGCGGCGTATGCGGGTTGATCACTACCGTGAACAGCGACAGGAAGAACAGCGTGGCTTTCGGATTCAGACCGTTGGTCACAAAGCCCGAGGTGAACGCGCCGCGAGCCGTGCGTACGCCGGCCTCCTTGTGCAGATCGTCAGTTACGGTTTTCGCCGGCTGCGCACGCAAGGCCTTGAAGCCGATGTACAGCAGATAAGCCGCAGCGGCCCACTTCAAGGCGTTGAACAGCACGATCGACTGCGACACGATCAGGCCGATACCGAGCAGCGAATAACCGACGTGCAGGAAAATTGCCGTGCCCACGCCCAGTGCGGTCCAGGTGCCGGCGCGGCGACCGTGGGTCACGCTCTCGCGCACCACCACGGCAAAGTCCGGGCCGGGGCTGGCCACGGCCAACAGATGGATCAGTGCAACGGTCAAGAACTCGGTCCAGTACATGGGGGCTCCTTTCGGCCAAGCGTATCAATTTGTTTCATCTGGTAGGCTCGGCAGATTACGCCCTACGCTCAAAGCCTAAAAGGTACAGTTGATGACGAACACGCGCCGTGCGGTATTCCTTGATCACCCTTCGCTGGATCTCGGCGATCTGGACCTCAGTCCGTTGCGTGATTGTTTCAGCGATCTGCAATTGTTCGCCCAGACCTTGCCCGAGCAAGTCGCCGAGCGTTTGCAAGGCGCCACCGTGGCGATCAGTAACAAGATCCTGATCGACGCCGCCGCCATGGCCGCCAACCCTGATCTGAAACTGATCCTGATCACCGCCACCGGTACCAACAACGTCGACCTCGCCGCCGCCCGCGCCCACGGCATTACCGTGTGCAACTGCCAGGGTTACGGCACGCCGTCGGTGGCGCAACACACGATCATGCTGCTGCTCAACCTCGCCACACGCCTGGCCGATTATCAAAAAGCTGTGGGTGAAGGCCGCTGGCAGCAGGCCAGACAGTTCTGCCTGCTCGACTATCCGATCGTTGAGCTGGAAGGCAAAACTCTCGGGCTGCTCGGTCATGGCGAACTCGGCGGTGCCGTGGCGCGACTGGCCGAGGCGTTCGGCATGCGCGTGTTGCTGGGGCAGATTCCGGGGCGCCCTGCTCGCCCGGATCGCTTGCCGCTGGAGGAGCTGCTGCCGCAAATCGATGCCCTCACCCTGCACTGCCCGCTCAACGAGCACACCCGCCACTTCATCGGCGCCCGCGAACTGGCCTCGATGAAACCCGGCGCCTTCGTGGTCAACACGGCACGCGGCGGGCTGATCGATGAGCAGGCGCTGGCCGATGCGTTGCGCAACGGCCACCTCGGTGGCGCCGCGACAGATGTGTTGAGCGTCGAGCCGCCAACCAATGGCAATCCGCTGCTGGCCGCGGACATCCCGCGCCTCATTGTCACGCCGCACAACGCCTGGGGCAGTCGCGAAGCACGCCAGCGTATCGTTGGCCAATTGACCGAAAACGCCCAGGCATATTTCAGCGGTAAGGCGCTGCGGGTCGTCAGTTGATAAACTGCGGCACTTTTTTTTGAGGAGCAGTTATGGATCCGCGCAGTGAAGTACTGCTTCGTCAGCCCGAGTTGTTTCAAGGTTCGTTGTTGCTGGCCGGGTTGCCTGCCGATGATTTGCTCGGCCGTCTGCCCGACGCGTTCGGCTGGTGCTGGCATGCCGGCGATCAAGCCGCACTGGACGCCCGTTTCGAAGGCCGCAGCCTTTTCGGCGTGAACGTTCCGGAGCGTGAGTTCGACAGTGCCGTGGTGTTCCTGCCCAAGTCCAAGGACCTGACCGATTACATCCTCAACGCGGTGGCATCGCGTCTGGCCGGTCGCGAAGTGTTTCTGGTCGGCGAAAAACGCAGCGGCATCGAAGGCGCGTCCAAGCAGCTCAACCCGTTCGGCAAACCGCGCAAGCTCGACAGCGCGCGTCACTGCCAACTCTGGCAAGTGACCGTGGCCAATGCCCCGGAAGCGAAATCCCTGGAAAGCCTGGCGCAGACCTATGAATTGCCGCTGGCTGAAGGCCCGTTGAAGGTCATCAGCCTGCCAGGCGTGTTCAGCCACGGTCGCCTGGATCGCGGCAGCGCCCTGTTGCTGGAGCATCTGGACAAATTGCCGAGCGGTCATCTGCTCGACTTCGGTTGCGGCGCAGGTGTGTTGGGCGCTGCGGTCAAACGTCGCTACCCGCACAATCAGGTCACGTTGCTCGATGTGGATGCGTTTGCCGCTGCCAGCAGCCGTCTGACGCTGGCGGCCAACGGTCTGGAAGCTGAAGTGCTGACGGGGGATGGTATCGATGCTGCGCCGATGGGTTTGAATGCGATTCTGAGCAACCCGCCGTTCCATGTCGGCGTACACACCGATTATTTCGCCACCGAGAACTTGCTGCGAAAAGCTGCCAAACATCTGAAAAACGGCGGCGAACTGCGCTTGGTAGCGAACAGCTTTCTCAAGTATCAACCGCTGATCGAGGAGCATCTTGGCGTGTGTGCGATCAAGGCTGAAGGCAATGGTTTCCGCATTTACCGGGCCAAGCGCGGCTGAAAATTTGTTCTTGCCCAAACGGATTTGCCTAGGCAGAATCCGCTCCGTCCTAGGGGAGTAGTCTCCCACGAGCGCCAAGCTCGTCCGGCATACGTCAACATACTTGATCCTCAGATCATGGCGTATGCGACCCAAGCGTCCGCAGCAGACGGATCGCAGGGTTTGACAAGACCTATGACACGCACACCTTACCCGGGGCGGGAAGGCTGTACGTGTCATAGCCGTGTCGACCCGCCCCTTAGGAAATCCTGATGCTGGACTCGTTACTCGTTCCCACCGCAATCGTTGCCTTGGCCGAAATCGGCGACAAGACGCAACTGCTCGCGCTGATTCTCGCCGCTCGCTTCCGCAAACCCTGGCCGATCATTGCCGGCATTGTCGCTGCGACCCTGGCCAACCACGCAGCAGCCGGTGCGGTAGGCGCCTGGTTCGGCAGTTTCTTTTCGAATGCGACGCTGCACTGGATCCTCGCCGCGAGCTTCACGGCAACAGCGCTGTGGACGTTGGTTCCGGACAAAATGGACGACGATGAAACCAGCACTGCGCGCAAGTTCGGGCCGTTCCTGACCACGCTGATTGCGTTCTTCCTGGCGGAAATGGGTGACAAGACTCAGGTCGCCACGGTGATGCTCGCCGCGCAATACCCGGATCTGTGGCTGGTGATTATCGGTACGACAGCGGGCATGTTGATTGCCAACGTGCCGGTGGTTCTGGCGGGTAATTTCGCTGCGGACAAATTGCCGCTAACGCTGATCCGTCGCCTCGCGGCTTCGGCATTCATGATTCTGGCGATCGTTGCGGTGTACAAGGCGATGCAGAGCAGTGGCTGGGTTTAACCCTGAGAGAAAGATCGTTCCCACGCTCCGCGTGGGAACGCAGCCGGGGAGGTTCTGCGTCCCCGCCTGGAACGCGGAGCGTCCCTTGAGGCATTCCCACGCAGAGCGTGAGAACGATCACCGACTCAGGACTTCGGGGCTTGTTCGTACAGCGGCATAACCTTCGGAATCGCTGCCTGCAACGCAGCAGTGCGACTATTTGAAGACGGGTGAGTACTGAGGAATTCCGGCGGAGCACCTTCGCTGGCCTTGCTCATTTTCTCCCACAGCGTAATGGCCGCATTGGGGTTGTAACCGGCCCGGGCGGCGAGCTCCAGACCGATCAGGTCAGCCTCGTTTTCATTGGTGCGGCTGTTAGGCAGCGTCATCAACAGATTCACACCATTGTTTCCCACCTCCACCAAGGCGGGTGGCGCACCCGCCGCTATCGCCATCTGTTGCGCCATTTGCACGCCATAAGACTTCGACAAGGCCTCGCGACCATGCTCGCGCAAGGCATGGGCAATTTCATGGCCCATTACCGCAGCCGTCTCATCGTCGGTCAGTTGCAGTTTGTCGAGCAGACCGGTGTAAACGATGATCTTGCCGCCAGGACCACAGTTGGCATTGAGCTCATCGCTCTTGATCAGATTGACTTCCCATTTCCATTGCGCAGAATCCGGCCTGAACGTCGGCGCCTGGGCAATCAATCGATCGGCGATCGCCTGAATGCGTTTCGCATCAGCGCTGGTTTTGTCGAGCACATTCTTGCTGCTCGCATCACCCAGGGTCTGCTGGTAGTCCTGGGCATACGCTTGATTGACCTGCTCGCTCGACACCAGACTGAACATCCGCTGCTGACGAACCACCCCCACCTCACCGGCACTGGTGGTGTTCACCGTCTCACAACCGTTGAGCAACAGCACCGAGCCCAGTACACCCGCTATCAGCGACTTGTTCATCCCATCACTCCTGATATCCGCACTCTGCGACAGGCAGACTGTAGTAGGAAAAAATTCATACTGAACTGACTGCCTTGCCGGACAAAGGTTCTGCACCTGTCTGAATGCGACACGGACACATCCAAAACGGTCAATTCAGCCCCTTTTGCTCATGTCCATTAGCTCCCCTGCCGATACATCACCGCAGACGTCCTCTTGCGTGCGGAGCTCCCATGAAGTTCAAGTCGATCCAGTTTTCCGTCGCCGCCCTGGCCGGCGCCATCGTCCTCAGCGTGGTCGCCGCGCTGGTGCTGTACGCGCTGTTTTCCGGCGCGCGTACGCAAGAGATGGTGCAACAGCGCACCCAGGCGCAGTTCGAGCAGGTCATCGAACAGCGCCTGACCTCGCTGGCGCAAACCCAGGTCAGCCAGATCCAGCGCGAGCTCGAAGCGCCGCTGCTGATTGCCGGCGGGCTGGTGCGGGTCAACGCCCTGCTTGGCATGCCGGATGCCGACGGCCAGCCGCGCCTGAGCGTCAGCCGCGAACAACTGATCAGCCTGATCAAAGAGAACGTCGAAAAGAACCCGAAGATTCTCGGCACCTATATCGGTTGGGAAAAAAACGCACTGGATCACAATGACGCGGCCTACGTCGGCACCAGCGTAGTCGGTATCGATGCGGCCAACGGGCGCTTCCTGCCGTGGTGGTTCCGCAATGATGATGGCACCCTCGGTCTGGACAAGCTGGTCGACGTCGACGATCAGAAAACCCTGTCCACCGGCGTGCGCGCCAGCGAGTACTACCTGTGCTCGAAGGAAACCAGAAAAGCCTGCGTGATCGATCCGGCGCCTTACAAAGTCGGCGACAAGATCGTCATGCTCGCCTCGTTCATTGAACCGATCATGCTCAACGGCACGTTCCAGGGCATTGTCGGCGCCGACCTGTCGGTGAACTTCATTCAGGAAATGCTCCTCGCCGCCAACCAGAAACTCTATGGCGGCGCCGGACAAATGGCCCTGATCGGCGGCAACAGCCGCATCGTGGCCTACACCCAGGACCCGAGCAAATTCGGCGAGAAAGTCAGCGACATCCTCGACGCCGAACAGACGGCCAACATGGCCAATCTCAAGCGCGGTGAAGTGACTTACTCGGTCAACAAGGACAAGGGCCGCATCGAGTTGTACCTGCCGTTCGGCATCGGCCAGACCGACGCGCGCTGGACATTGATGCTGCAATTGCCTTTGAACGCGGTAATGGCGGATTTGCAAAAGCTGCAGGGCGATCTGGATACCCAGCGCAAGTCCGACACGTTCGGCATGGCCATGGTCGGTCTGCTCATTGCCGGCCTCGGCTTGCTGGTGATCTGGCTGGTTGGCCACGGCATCGCCAGACCGCTGAAACAGATGGTCGCGATGCTCAATGACATCGCTCAGGGCGAAGGTGATCTGACCCGACGCCTGAGCAGTGATCGCAGCGACGAACTCGGCTCGATCGCCAAAGGCTTCAACACCTTCCTCGCCAAATTGCAGGCGATGATCACCCAAGTGGTGACATCGGTGCAGAGCGTCAGCGATTCTTCGGAGCACACTGCCGACATTGCGATTCGCACCAACATCGGTATCCAGAAACAAATGGCCGAGATTGATCAGGTCGCCACGGCAGTGCAGGAAATGACCGCCACCGCGCAGGACGTCGCACGTAACGCGACGCAGGCGGCACAAGCGGCCAGTCATGCTGATCAAGCGGCCAGCCAGGGCATGCAGATTGTCCGTGACACCTCGAACTCGATTGGTGTGCTGGCGGTGGAAATCGGTAAGGCGGTAGACGTGGTGCAGACGCTGGCCAAGGACAGCGAAAACATCAACGCGATTCTCACGGCGATTCGCGGGATTGCCGAGCAGACCAATTTGCTGGCGCTGAACGCGGCAATTGAAGCGGCACGTGCCGGTGAGCAAGGTCGCGGTTTTGCCGTGGTGGCCGACGAGGTGCGTAATCTGGCGCAGAAAACGCAGAAGGCCACCGAAGAAATCCAGAGCATGATCCAGCAATTGCAACAGGGCACCCGCGATGTCGTGCGGGTCATGGAAGACAGCCAGAACCGCACTGATGAAAGCGTGCAACACGCGGCGAAAGCGGCGGAGGCGCTGGAGACGATCACGCAGGCGGTGTCGGTGATCAACGACATGAACACGCAGATTGCCAGTGCGGCGGAAGAGCAGAGCGCGGTGGCCGATGACATCAATCGCAATGTGATCAACATTGGGCAAGTGGCCAATGAAGTCGCGGGCGGTGCGGATGAGTCGAGTTCGGCGAGTGCTGATTTAACCAAGCTGGCAGAGCAGCAGCGGCGGTTGATCAACCAGTTCAAGGTCTGAAAAGCGAAAGGCACCCTCACCCTAACCCTCTCCCAAAGGGAGAGGGGACTGATTGGGGGATATTTCAGAATGACACCGACCTGAAAGATCTTCACTGAATCCATAATCGACTCGATGCATCAGGTCGCTGAATCGCTCAAGACAACTCGGTCGGCTCCCTCTCCCTCTGGGAGAGGGCTAGGGTGAGGGGCTTTGACCTTCAGGCTTTAACCCGGAGTCAAACACTCCGGCCCGTTGAGCTTCGGATCATTGATCAGATTCGCCAGCACTCGCTCGCGCAACGCCGCCGGTTCACTCGCCAGCAAGCCCTGCAACACATGCAGCGGCGTCTCGGGATCGAGCCACGCCGCCTGCCCCGCCTCATCGAGAATCAACGGCCGCCGCTGACTCGACGCCGGCTGAGTAATCACCGCCGTGCTCAACCACACCTGTTCCTGCACCGGATAAGCCTCCCAGATCGCCGCAAAAAACAATGACGAGCCCTCCCCCGGCGTCAGCCAGAACGGGCGTTTGCGCTGGGTGCCGCGCCATTCGTAGAAACCATTCGCCGGCAGCAGGCAGCGGCGCTGGCGCAGCGCCTCACGAAACATCGGCTGCTCGGCCACGGTTTCCGCACGAGCATGCGCCGGGGTCTTCGACAGATCGGTCAGCCACGGCGGCGTCAGCCCCCAACGCGCGCGAGCCAGGGTGCGCTCGCCCTCTTCACCGGCACGCAGCATCAACACCGAATCATTGGGGGAGATGTTCCACTGCGCCTGCTGATCGGCGGGAAAACCTGGCAGGGCCGCGAAATCGCGGTTCCAGCGAAACAGGGCATAACGTCCACACATGGGGCAACACGACTCTGAAGTAAAACGAAGCTCAGCCTAACAGACCAGCGTCCCGGGGAAGCTCTCCGGTTCATCGCCGGGCAGCGGCAGCGCGGCATTGTACGCGGTGATCAGCTCGCGGGCGTATTCGGCCTGGTCGTTCTCGACGGACAGTCCCAGCAGACCGAAAATCGGTAACTCGCCCGTGCCACCGAGCAAATCGCGGCCGATCAAGTGCGCTTCTATGCCTTCACTGGCGAGCATGCCCTTGAGCATTTCACCTTCCATCAGGTTTTCCGGCTCGTAGATTCGCTGCATGGGCGCGCCTCACTCGTTTTCGCTGAAGACTTCCAGAAACCAGTCCTCTCCGTGGACCTGCAAGACAAACGTGATTGGCCGGCAACACACCTGACAGTCTTCGATATAGGTCTGATCCCCGCCGGACAAGTCCACCGTCGTCTCAACAACCTCCCCACAATAAGGACAATCATACTGAGCAGTTTCCAGCATCGCGGTCTCCCAAGTGACTTGTGCGTATAATCGCCGGTCTATTTGCAGGGCTATTTTTGTCTGGCTACTTTTTCAGACCGTGCCCCGCGGGTTTTCGATCAAAACCTTTACTTACCCTAGCCGTTTCCAACAAGAGAGCATGATGGGCGAATTCGATGCCATCCGACCTTACGACGACAGCGAAGTACCTGTGGTACTGGCACGACTGCTCGGCGACAAGGCGTTTCTAGATATCCTCACCCACTTCCGCTTCCCGCGTTTTGCCGGTGCTTTCGGCTGGATGCTCAAACCACTTATAGCCCATCGGCTGCGTCGTGAGTTCGCCGACGTGACATCGGTGGCGACGTTGCAGGACAAGGTCGAGTCCTACGTCGACCACACCATCGAGCGCGCCACTGACGGCGTGACCTACACCGGTGTCGAACAATTCAAGTCCGGCAGCGCCTATCTGTTCATCGCCAACCACCGCGACATCGTGATGGATCCGGCCTTCGTCAACTACGCCGTGTACCACGCCGGCCTGCCGACGCCGCGCATCGCGATTGGCGACAACCTGCTGCAGAAGCCGTTTGTCAGCGACCTGATGCGCCTGAACAAGAGCTTCATCGTTCATCGCTCGATCACCGGTCGTCGCGAGAAAATGGCTGCGTATCAACTGTTGTCGGCGTACATCAACCATTCGATCCGCAACGATTGCGCGTCGATCTGGATCGCTCAGGCTGAGGGACGGGCGAAGGATGGCGACGACCGCACCGAGTCGGCGATCCTCAAGATGTTCCACATGAGCCGCAAGGACGAGCCGTTCGGCGAAGTCATTCGCTCGCTGAACGTCACCCCGGTGTCGATCAGCTACGAATACGACCCGTGCGACCAGGCCAAGGCTCGCGAGTTGTACATCCGCGCCACCACCGGCACCTACGCGAAAGCGCCGGGCGAGGATGACGTGAGCATTGCCAAGGGCATCACCGGCTACAAGGGCCGGGTGCACGTGAATTTCGCTGCGCCGATCACCGAGCTGTTCGAAGACACCAAGCAATTGGCGGTCGAAATGGACAAGCAGATTCTCGGCGGTTACCGGTTGTTCCCGGTGCATTACCTGGCGTATGCGCAGTGGGCCGATGCCGATCCGCAGTTGAATGTGCCGAAAGCTGCCGAGGTGTTCCCGGCGGATGAGTTGGCCAAGGCGCAGGAAGAATGGCAGAGCCGACTGGATGCTTGCCCTGCAGAGCATCGTCCGTATCTAGTGCTGCAATATGCGACGCCGGTGCGCAATCAGTACCGCGTGAAGGCTGGGTTGCCGCTTTAAATTTTCAGAGCAAGAGCAAAAGATCGCAGCCTTCGGCAGCTCCTACAGTGGATTCATGCAGGAGCTGCCGAAGGCTGCGATCTTTTGCTTTTAGTAACGCGTGCTGATCCACGAAACGATCAGGGCCAGAGCGAGACAGGCGAAACCGAAACGATAGAAAAACCGGTTCATGCGCAGCGTCGCCCAATCCAGCAACGGCTCGGCATTTGGCTGTGCCTGGCGCTGGGCAGCGATGCTGGCCATCGCGCGCTGCTCACGACGACGGGTCGCGTGCAGCAGCCAACTGCCGGGAAACGCCAGGAGCAGCGCCAGCAGGTTGATCAATTTGGCGGGATGGGCGGTAAACAGCGTCATCAAGTGCAGCGACATCACAGACCTCTATCTAAACCGGTATGGCAGACGCCAGATCGACGACCGCGGCGCGGATTCTACCGAAACCCGAGTGCCCTGCCCCAGCCTTTGCGACAAATTACATGACAATCGACCGATGGCTGTCCCATGTCACGGCATCGTCATGTGGATACACCAAGATGCGCGCCTCGAAACGCACATGGAACGCGACATGCTTCACGCTGAAAACCAGGATCGCCTTTATCTCATTACCCCTTACGACGAACAGCAAAGCCTCGTCGGCAGCCTCGCCTTCAATGTTCAGGATCGCCATTGGCTGGTGTATTGCGCGCTGGGCGGGCATCAACATGCGGATTTGCCGGAGACTGATTTACTGACGGGTGTCAGCGTTCTCGACTTTTACTCCCAAGCTGCTTGAAAAAGCAAAAGCACCCTCACCCTAGCCCTCTCCCGGAGGGAGAGGGAACCGACCGAGTTGCTTGGTCGAGGTACATCGACCTGAAACATCCAGCCGAACTCCGGTTCTGAAAAGCCCCCGATCGGCTCCCTTCCCCCTCGCCCCCTTGGGGAGAGGGCTGGGGTGAGGGGGATCGATTTCCCATACGCCACAAGTCCCGAACCTGACACCCACAAAAAAGCCCGAAACCATCACTGGCCCCGGGCTTTTTCACATCCGCCGAAAACTTACTCAGCCAAAACCTGACCCACAGTCGGATCCTTGAACAGACGCGTCAGCGCATCACTCAACACATCGCTGACCAGTTTGGTGTTGGTTTCCTGGTTCGGCGCCATGCCGAAACGCTGGTCCAGCGACGCGCCGTAACGGCCGCTGTAACGGCGGTTGGCGTTCTGCACGTCGGAGCGGAACGTCGCGCCGATGGTCGCCTCGGTTACGTACATGCCTTCTTTCGGCGACTGATACTTCAGCTCGGCCAGGGTCACGGTCAGCTGTGGCGCGTTCGGCGCGTTGTTGGTCGGGGTGAAACCGAGCAGACGCACGGCGGCTTCAGCCTGAGCCTGCAGCTTCGGCAGGATCTGCTCGCGCTGCACGGTGATGGCGCTGGTTTCCGGGTACAGGCCGCCACGGGTACCGAGGGTTGGCGACGGGCGACCGTCGACCACACGCACGACGACTGGCTGGCCACGGCCGACCGCTGGCAGCTGGGTGGTCAGCTTCGGCTCCGGGCTCAGTTGTTGCGGGCTGTGGGCGCAGCCGGCCAGGGTCAAACCGGCCACAGTGATCAAACCGAACAACAGGCGTTGCAACATGCTCTTCTCTCCAGAATCAGGCACAAACAGGCCGGCAGTATAGCGGTGGGCCACTGCGGGTAACCAGCGCCCGGCAGCGAATACTGAAATGTCTGACAAACCCCGTTGAAGGCGGTTCCTGTCACAGATTGTTCACCGGCCATACACGTTCGCGTCACGGCGTGTTGCCAACCTTCACACAAGTCCTCCAGCAAGGTACTCAGCCATGCGTTATCTGATCTCGTTGTTCGCCCCACGCCCGCTGCATCGCAGCTTTGCCCTGCTCGACCGCAACGGCCATTGCCAGGCATTCAAGCAGTGCAGCCTGCAACCGATGGGCGACGGTTGGGTGGAAATCGAAGAAATCCGCCTCAACTGGTTACACCAGCCATTGCCCGCCAGCGCCCGCGTCATAGCGTCGCAGCCTCGCGCACGGGTGCAAGCGATGTTGAGCATCTGACCGGATGCCTAATAAAAGTCATTAAACACGAGCAACACCGCGCATTTCTTCGATACAATCTCCCCCCGATTATAAGGACGTCTCCTGATCGGGCCCCGCAACAGCGTCAATGCGCATGCATCGACACCCAAAATCGCCCACAGAGAGCCGCCCACACAGATCGAGTGAAGTTGGCGCGCTTGCCTGTTCTTCCGGCAAAAACCCGCTTTTCGCGAATCTGCAGAGCTGTCATGACGCTCGGCCACCGCGTTGTTTTGCCTTTGCGGGCAAGGTGCCAGGCCTGGACAGCCCTTTTTTGAGGTTCACGTCTTCAAAAGAGCGTGAAAAAAACGGGTTTTCACAACTTCACAAGAGTGTGGCGAGCAAATGAAAAGTTTTGCGTCTGAACATGCACCATTAGCGTCTGAAACAGCCCAACGACACAGGACCGGGTATACCTCGAATATCGGAGCCTGAAGCCTGTCCGCTACGGATTTGGTTGCACAAAAACGGATGTCTCGACCATAAGTCGAATTGCCAGCTGCGTGCTGAAATGAGTTCATGGAGCTCTTGAAAGCCAAGCCGCATACATCCGTCGAAGTTGCGAAAAATTGCGAAGATTCGGACATGGCGAACCTGACCACGGATAGCCCGGACACTACTGACCTGTCCCGGAATGCCTGGCAGCCATGCCGACAATTTGGTGCTGCAGATTTTGGAGACGCGTTAAATGGCGCATAACGAAGCAGTCGACGTAGTTCTGGTTGGGGCCGGCATCATGAGTGCCACCCTTGCCGTGCTGCTCAAAGAGCTCGACCCCGCGATCAAGCTGGAAGTCGTCGAGCTGATGGATTCCGGTGCCGCCGAGAGTTCCAATCCCTGGAACAACGCCGGTACCGGCCACGCCGGCCTGTGCGAGCTGAACTACACGCCGCAAGCCGCCGATGGCACCGTCGACATCAAGAAAGCCGTGCACATCAACACCCAGTTCGAGGTGTCGAAGCAGTTCTGGTCGTACCTGACCAAGCAAGGCACGTTCGGCTCGTGCAAATCCTTCATCAGCCCGGTGCCGCACCTGAGTTTCGTCCAGGGTGACAGCGGCGTGTCTTTCCTCAAATCGCGCTTCGACGTGTTGAGCAAGCACCACGCCTTCGCTGACATGGAGTACACCGAAGACAAGGCCAAGATGGCCGAGTGGATGCCGTTGATGATGCCGGGCCGCTCGCCGGACGAAGTCCTCGCCGCGACCCGCGTGATGAACGGTACCGACGTCAACTTCGGCGCCCTGACCAATCAGTTGCTCAAGCACCTGACCAGCGCTCCGGACACTCAAGTCAAATACTGCAAGCGCGTGACCGGCCTCAAGCGTAACGGCAGCGGCTGGACCGTCAGCATCAAGGACGTCAACAACGGCAACACCCGTGAAGTCGACGCGAAGTTCGTCTTCCTCGGCGCCGGTGGCGCGGCCCTGCCGTTGCTGCAGGCCTCGGGTATCGAAGAAAGCAAAGGTTTCGGCGGCTTCCCGATCAGCGGCCAGTGGCTGCGTTGCGATAATCCGGAAGTGGTCAAGCAGCACCAGGCCAAGGTTTACAGCCAGGCCGCTGTAGGTTCGCCACCGATGTCGGTGCCGCACCTCGACACCCGCGTGGTCGATGGCAAGAAGTCCCTGCTGTTCGGACCATACGCCGGTTTCACCACCAAGTTCCTCAAGCACGGCTCCTTCATGGACCTGCCGCTGTCGGTTCGCGCCGGCAACATCGGGCCGATGCTGGCGGTAGCGAAAAACAACATGGACCTGACCAAGTACCTGGTCAGCGAAGTGATGCAGTCGATGGAACAGCGTCTGGATTCCCTGCGCCGTTTCTACCCGGAAGCGAAAGCCGAAGACTGGCGCCTGGAAGTGGCCGGCCAACGGGTACAGATCATCAAGAAAGACCCGAAAAAGGGCGGCATCCTGCAGTTCGGTACGGAACTGGTGTCGGCCAAGGACGGTTCCCTTGCCGCACTGCTTGGCGCTTCGCCGGGTGCGTCGGTGACCGTTTCGATCATGCTGGAACTGATCGAGAAGTGCTTTCCGGCCAAGGCCAAGGGTGAGTGGGCTGGCAAACTGGCGGAAATCTTCCCGGCCCGTGAAAAAGTGCTGGAAACCGATGCTGCGCTGTATCGCAAGATCAACACGCAGAACAACATCGCGCTGGAGCTGGTTGAAGAAAGCAGCGAGACCCCAAGCTACGCTTGATCTTGCCGCATAAAAAACGCCCCGATCGGGGCGTTTTTTTATGCCTGTCAAAAGCAAAAGATCGCAGCCTTCGGCAGCTCCTACATGACCGTGTAGGAGCTGCCGAAGGCTGCGATCTTTTGATCTTAAGCGCGGGACTTTTCGATCAGCTCGATGTATTCCGGGGCGTTGCGCTGATCGGCGATCAGCTCAACGAAGGTCTTGCCCTGCTCGTCCTTGCCATCGACGTCGTAGCCAGCTGCAACGAAGAAACCCAGAAAGCGCTCGAAGTCATCGATGCGCAAACCACGGTAAGCCTTGATCAGTTTGTGCAGCGACGGCGAAGTGGCGTCGACCGGTTCAAAATCGAGGAACAGCTTGATCTGCTCATCGCCGATCTCGTCACCAATCACTTGTTTCTTATCTTTACGCATTGCCGACTCCAGCTCGCAGACATTACACGGGGCGGGCAGTTTACCCCTGCCCGACCGCCAGGCTCAACGCGAACGCACCGCCCCGGTGTGCAAATCGGCCCAGATGTGGCCGTTGGCGTAACTGAGGAACTGCACATACACGGTGTCATTGCGCAGCAGATCGATGATCACGCGGTATTGGGCCTGTGGATAAAACAACGTCAGGGTTTTGCTCTTGTCGTCGTAGATCGGCTTTTTCAGGCTTTTGCTCTCGCCGTCGAAATTGACCAGCACCTGAGTAATGCTCGCGCCTTTGTTCAGGGACTTGCCCTTGAGGCGAATCATCAATGGCGAGGTGACCGGAATCGGCTGCTGATTGGACTGGCGTTGCGCGCCCACAACTACGGAATAGTCGGTGACCTGCATGAGTTGCTGCTGCTCAGGCTCGGCATCGCGCAGGGTCAGATCGTCCGGCGGCAGGAACTGGCTGTGCATCGGCGCGGCGGACAGCGGCAGGCTGACGGCCAGCAACAGGGCGGCAAAGCTGCGGATCAAGAGGCGCATGACAGGCTCCGGAGGGCGGGGCCGAGCACTCTAGCATGGGTATCATGCAAACAAATGTAGGAGTGAGCCTGCTCGCGATAGCGGTCTGTCAGCAACGTAGATGTTGACTGATACGACGCTATCGCGAGCAGGCTCACTCCTACGGGCATGGTGCAGGGTTCTTACATGCCTTTAACGGCAAAGATCCCGTTGGCGTTACGCCAGTAGCCTTTGTAGTCCATGCCGTAACCGAAGATGTAGCGGTCGATGCACGGCAGGCCGACGAAATCCGCTTTCAGGTCAGGACGCGCCTTGCGGTCGTGATCCTTGTCGATCAGCACGGCGGTGTGCACTTTGCGCGCGCCGGCGTGTTTGCAGAAGTCGATGATCGCGCCGAGGGTGTGACCTTCATCGAGAATGTCGTCGATGATCAGCACGTCGCGGTCGATGAACGAAACTTCCGGCTTGGCTTTCCAGAACAGGTCGCCGCCGCTGGTTTCGTTGCGATAACGGGTCGCGTGCAGGTAGGACGCTTCCAGCGGGAAGTGCAGATGGGTCAGCAGCTTGCCCGAGAAGATCAGGCCGCCGTTCATCACGCAGAACACCACCGGGTTGCTGTCAGCCAGTTGTTCGTTGATTTGTGCACCGACACGGGCGATGGCCGCCTCGACTTCAGCTTCGGTGTACAGGCAGTCAGCCTCTCGCATGATTTGACGGATATGCTCGAGATCAGCGGACATGGCGCTCTCCAGGGGGGGATGTTTTCGGAAAAGCGGGCAAAGGTACGCATCCATTGAGGCCGAATCAAGCCTTTATGGACTAACGTACAGAATGTCCTATAGGACATCACCCTCGGATAGATTAATCTAGGCCGGTTTTTTTGCCCGCCGCCGGAGTTTTTCCATGCCCATCCTCGAGATCCGCCATCCGCTGATCCGTCATAAACTCGGCCTGATGCGCCGCGCCGATATCAGCACCAAGAACTTCCGTGAGCTCGCTCAGGAAGTCGGCGCCCTGTTGACCTATGAAGCTACAAAAGATTTGCCGCTGGAGTCCTACGATATTGCAGGCTGGTGCGGCACCGTGTCGGTCGAGAAGATCGCCGGCAAGAAGATCACCGTCGTGCCGATCCTGCGCGCCGGCATCGGCATGCTTGAAGGCGTGCTGAGCCTGATCCCGGGTGCAAAAGTCTCCGCTGTGGGCGTCGCCCGCAACGAAGAAACCCTGCAAGCGCACACTTATCTGGAAAAGCTGGTTCCGGAAATCGACGAACGGTTGGCGATGATCATCGACCCGATGCTCGCCACCGGCAGCTCGATGGTTGCGACCATTGATCTGTTGAAGAAAGCCGGCTGCAAAGACATCCGCGCCATGGTGCTGGTGGCCGCGCCGGAAGGTATTGCAGCAGTCGAAAAAGCTCACCCGGACGTGACCATCTACACCGCGTCCATCGATGAGCGCTTGAACGAGCACGGTTACATCATCCCTGGACTTGGCGACGCCGGTGACAAGATCTTCGGCACCAAGCAGAAGGACGCGTAACCATGCAGCAAGAGTTCAACGATCCGCTCTGGCGCACGGTGCTGTCCGGCGCCCAGATGCTGTTCGTGGCTTTCGGCGCCTTGGTGCTGATGCCGCTGATCACGGGCCTGGACCCGAACGTGGCACTGTTTACCGCAGGTCTGGGAACGATCCTGTTCCAGATCGTCACCGGGCGTCAGGTGCCGGTGTTTCTGGCGTCGAGCTTCGCTTTCATCACCCCGATCATTCTCGCCAAGGGCCAGTTCGGCCTCGCCGCGACCATGGGCGGCGTGATGGCGGCCGGTTTCGTCTACACCTTCCTCGGCCTGGCCGTGAAGATCAAAGGCACCGGTTTCATTGACCGTTTGCTGCCGCCGGTGGTGATTGGTCCGGTGATCATTTCCATCGGTCTGGCCATGGCGCCGATTGCCGCGAACATGGCGATGGGCAAGGCTGGCGACGGTTCGGAACTGATCCACTACCAGACCGCAATGATGATCTCGATGCCGGCACTGCTGACCACGTTGATCGTGGCGGTGTTCGGCAAAGGCATCTTCCGTCTGGTGCCGATCATTTCCGGTGTGCTGGTCGGTTTTGCCATGGCGTTCTATTTCGGCGTGGTCGACACAGCGAAGATTGCCGCAGCACCATGGTTTGCGATCCCCCATTTCACCGCGCCGGAGTTCAACTGGCAGGCGATTCTGTTCATTGTTCCGGTGGCATTGGCCCCGGCCATTGAACACATCGGCGGCGTGATTGCTGTGGGTAGCGTGACCGGTCGCGATTACCTGAAGAAACCGGGCCTGCATCGCACCCTGCTCGGTGACGGCATTGCCACCACCGCTGCCGGGATGTTCGGTGGCCCGCCGAACACCACCTACGCCGAAGTGACTGGCGCCGTGATGCTGACCAAGAACTACAACCCGAAAATCATGACGTGGGCGGCGATTTTCGCCATCAGCCTGGCGTTCATCGGCAAATTCGGCGCGCTGCTGCAGAGCATTCCGGTACCGGTGATGGGCGGGATTCTGTGTCTATTGTTCGGTTCGATCGCGGCGGTGGGCATGAACACCCTGATCCGTCACAAGATCGATCTGGGCGAAGCGCGCAATCTGGTGATTGTTTCGGTGACGTTGGTATTCGGGATTGGCGGTGTGCTGGTCGGCACTGGCACCGGTCCGGACGACTTCGGCCTCAAAGGCATCGCGCTGTGCGCGGTGGTGGCGATTGCGCTGAACCTGATTCTGCCAGGCAATGACGGCTGGAAAAACAAGAAGGCGGATGAGCCACTGATCTGAACCTTTAGATCTTCATCGCCTGACAGATAGCTATCGCGAGCAGGCTCACTCCTACAAGGTCAACGCAATACCTGTAGGAGTGAGCCTGCTCGCGATTCGCTTTCAGAGCGCCAGCGGCGCTCGTTCGCAAAGAGTTGCCAACGCCTTCGCCCAATGCGTGTCGTCGTTCAGACAAGGCACCAGCACCAACTCCTCGCCCCCCGCTTCGCGGAACTGTTCCTTGCCGCGATCACCAATCTCTTCCAGCGTCTCGATGCAATCGGCGACAAACGCCGGGCACATCACCAGAATTTTCTTCACGCCGCTTTTCGCCAGTTCATCCAGGCGCGCTTCGGTGTACGGCTCGATCCACTTCGCCCGCCCCAGACGCGACTGAAACGACACCGACCATTTGCCATCAGGCAGGCCCATGCGCTGAGCAAACAACGCCGCTGTACGCAGGCATTGCGCGCGATAACAGGTCGCCATGACCGCAGGAGAGGCGTTCTTGCAGCAGTCGTCATTCTTGAAGCAATGATTGCCGGTCGGATCGAGTTTGGTCAGATGCCGTTCCGGCAATCCATGGAAGCTCAGCAGCAAGTGATCGTAATCCTGCTGCAAATGCGGTCTGGCGCTTTCGACCAGCGCATCCAGATATTCCGGCTGATCGTAGAACGGTTGCAGCACTGACAATTTCACATCGAGCTTTTTCTCGCGGATCACCCGCTTGGCTTCCTCGATCACTGTGGTCGTGGTGCTGTCGGCGAACTGTGGATACAGCGGCGCCAGCGTGATGCGCTTGTGCCCCGCCGCGACCAGTTTCAGCAGGCCGGTTTCAATCGACGGCTCACCGTATCGCATCGCCAGCTCTACCGGCCCCTGCTTCCATTGCGCCTTCATCTGCTGTTGCAGGCGACGGCTGAGCACCACCAGCGGCGAACCCTCCTCCCACCAAATCGAGGCGTAGGCATGGGCCGATTGTTCCGGACGCTTGATCAGGATCAGCGACACCAGCAGACGCCGCACCGGCCATGGCAGGTCGATCACGTACGGGTCCATCAGGAATTGATTGAGGTAGCTGCGTACATCGGCCACCGAAGTGGAGGCCGGGGAACCCAGGTTGACCAGAAGCAAGGCGTGATCGGTCATGCAACGTCCTATTTCAGAGGCGGCTGGAAAGATCGTCCAGAGCCGCGCGTAAATCCGTGAACTGGAAAGTGAAACCCGCTTCCAGCAAGCGTGCTGGCAAGGCCTTCTGGCCACCGAGCAACAACAAAGACATCTCGCCGAGGCCGACCTTCAGCGCCAGGGTCGGCATCGGCATGAACGCCGGGCGGTGCAGAACGCTGCCCAGCGTCTTGGCAAATTCGCGATTGCGCACAGGTTGCGGCGCGCAGGCATTATAAGGACCACTGGCCTGATCGCGGTGCAGAAGAAAATCAATCAGGGCGATTTGATCGTCGATATGAATCCACGGCATCCACTGCCGCCCATTGCCCAAAGGCCCGCCGAGCCCGAGTTTGAACGGCAGCAACAGCCGCGACAAAAAGCCGCCCTCGGCCGACAGCACCAAGCCCGTTCGCACCATTACCACGCGGATGCCTTGTGCCTCGGCACGCTGTGCGGTTTCCTCCCAGGCAATGCACAACTGGCTGGCGAAATCGTCGATCACCGGCGGTGAATCTTCCGTCAACTCGCGTTCACCACCGTCGCCATACCAGCCTATCGCCGAACCGGAAATCAGCAATGCCGGTTTCTGCGCGCGGGTTTCGAGCCACGCCAACAATGTTTCCGTCAGCTTGATGCGGCTGCTCCACAACAACGCCTTGCGGCGATGGGTCCACGGCCGATCGGCAATCGGCGCTCCGGCCAGATTGATGATCGCGTCCACAGGCTCCTCGCCGAGGTCTTCCAGGCGCGCGATGCCACGCACCTGCGCGCCGCAGATCTTCGCGACCTTCTCCGGTTTACGGCTCCACACCGTCAGGCGATGGCCCTGCTGCGACCAGTGCCGGCAAAGCTGACGTCCGATCAAACCAGTACCGCCGGTCAGCAATATGTGCATGACATCTTCCTCGCGTGGCGTTTTACCCTGATCACTAGTCTATTTTTATAAACAGGGATCTTTTCTATCGGGCAGGCTCTATTGTTTAACCATAGGCCAAGCTGTCAGAACGAGAACGCTAGAAGTTATACCAAAAAACAAAATTGTACAGGTTTCATCCACGGCGTAGTCTGTACAGAAAGGTAAACGAGGCCCCTATGACTGTACCTATCGCAATCATCGGCACCGGCATCGCCGGACTCTCCGCCGCCCAGGCTCTGACAGAGACCGGGCATACCGTTCAATTATTCGACAAAAGTCGCGGCAGCGGCGGGCGCATGTCGAGCAAGCGCAGCGACGCTGGCTCACTGGACATGGGTGCGCAATATTTCACCGCACGTGACCGCCGCTTCGTCACCGAAGTGCAGCGCTGGCAAAGCCAGGGCTGGGTCGCCGAGTGGACGCCGCAGCTCTATACCTGCCAGGGTGGCCAACTGAACCTGTCGCCGGACGAACAGACCCGCTGGGTTGGTGCGCCGCGCATGAGCGCCATCACCCGTGGTTTGCTCGACGGTCTGGAAGTGCATTTCGCCTGCCGGATTACCGAGGTTTTTCGCGGTGAAGAACACTGGCATTTGCAAGACGCCGAAGGCTTCACCCACGGCCCGTTCAGCCACGTGGTGATTGCCACGCCGGCACCGCAAGCGACCGCGCTATTGGCCGCTGCACCGAAACTCGCCGGCGCCGCTGCGGGGGTGAAGATGGATCCGACCTGGGCCGTCGCCCTCGCCTTCGACACGCCACTGGATACGCCAATTGAAGGCTGCTTTGTGCAGGACAGTCCGCTCGACTGGCTGGCGCGCAACCGCAGCAAACCGGGGCGCGACAACACCCTCGACACTTGGGTACTGCATGCCACCAGTGCATGGAGTCGGCAACACATCGATTTGTCCAAGGAAGCAGTGATCGAGCAACTGCACGGCGCCTTTGCCGAGTTGCTGCACAGCGCCATGCCCGCGCCGACCTTCAGCCTCGCCCACCGCTGGCTCTATGCTCGCCCTGCGACAGGTCACGAATGGGGCACCTTGGCCGATGCCGATCTGGGCCTGTATGCCTGCGGCGACTGGTGCCTTTCTGGCCGCGTCGAAGGGGCCTGGCTGAGCGGTCAGGAGGCTGCACGTCGCTTGCATGAGCACCTGCAGTGAAGCGCATCAATCCGCAAAAATTGCTGCTGTCGAAATGGACAGCAGCCCATCCGCAGAACCGTGAAAAACACTTTCTGGTGACCGAGTTGTTCCTTGATGAGGAAGGCAAAGTGCTGGAAGTCGAGTTGCAGGCGGTGTTGACCAAACGCGTTGAACGCCTCGATTGGCAAGTCCTCAAGAACAACGATCACTGGCTATTGGGCTGGCAATAAAGCCCCCTGTAGGAGTGAGCCTGCTCGCGATAGCGGGGGACCATTCAACATTTTTATTGAATGACATACCGCTATCGCGAGCAGGCTCACTCCTACAGGAATCGCATCAACCGGAAAAAGTTATACAAATAATTTGACTTGTACACCCATGAATCTATGCTGAGCAAAGTTGTACAGAGATTCACCTCTGTACAGGTATGGATTCGAGGTGTTCATGTCTGATCCTTGCGTAGCCAAACCTAAAATCGCCATCAGCGCCTGCTTGCTGGGCGCGGAGGTGCGCTACAACGGTGGACACAAGGAATCACGCCTGTGCAGCCGCACCCTCACCGAGCATTTCGATTTTTTTCCGGTGTGTCCGGAGGTCGCAATCGGCTTGGGCATTCCTCGCGAACCGATCCGCCTCGTCGGTGATCCAGAACATCCTGAAGCCATCGGCACGGTAAACCCGGCGATCAACGTCACCCGGCCATTGGCCGAATATGGCGAGAAAATGGCCGCTGAACTCGATGACATCTGCGGCTACATCTTCATGCAGCAATCGCCGTCCTGCGGCCTGGAACGGGTCAAGGTTTACCACGCCAACGGCGCCCCGGTGAACGGCGGCGGGCGCGGGATTTACGCCCAGGCGTTTTGCGCCCGACACCCGGATCTGCCCGTGGAAGAAGCCGGGCGCCTCAACGATCCAGTGCTGCGCGAGAACTTCATCACCCGCGTGTTCGCCTACAGCGAATGGCAACAAGTCATCGCTCGAGGCTTGAGCCGCCGCACGCTCACCGAATTCCATTCGCGCTACAAATACTTGCTGATGGCGCACAACCCGCTGCAATACAAGGCGCTGGGCAAACTGCTCGGCAACATGGCCGACACCGATCCCGTCGAACTGGGCCCGCGCTATTTCAGCGAACTGATGGCGGCGCTGAAAAAATGCGCCACCCGTGGCACGCACTGCAACGTGCTGCTGCACATCAGCGGTTATCTGAAACAAGTGATCAGCGCCGAAGACAAACAGGAAATGGTTCACGTCATCAGCCAATACCGCCTCGGCATCGTGCCCTTGGTGGTGCCGTTGACGCTGCTCAAGCATCACTTTCGCCTCCATCCGGACCCGTACATCGCGCAACAGGTTTACCTGCAACCGCACCCGGAAAACCTCAGTCTGCGAAACGCCATCTAATGAACGACAAACTCGATACCAGCGCTCAGGAAGACCTTGGCGCTGATTTTAAAAAAGCCCTCGACGAGGGCTGGCTGCCGATTCGCGAAGTCGCCCGGCAAACCGGCGTCAATGCGATCACCCTGCGTGCGTGGGAACGCCGCTATGGGCTGGTCGTGCCACAACGCACCCCCAAAGGTCACCGGCTGTATTCGGCCGAACATGTGCAGCGAATTCTGACGATCCTTACCTGGCTCAACCGTGGCGTGGCAGTCAGCCAGGTCAAACCACTGCTCGACACGCCACAGGCGTTCAGCGAATCAGTGGAAAACGACTGGCAGCGCTTGCGCCAGACACTGCTGGCGGCCGTTACGCAACTCAGTGAACGCAGCCTCGACGACAGCGTCAATCAAGCCATGGCGCTCTACCCGCCACGCACGCTGTGCGAGCAATTGCTCATGCCGTTGCTGACGGAACTGGAGCAGCGCTGGCAGGGCCAATTCGGTGCACAGATGGAACGCGTGTTTTTTTATTCGTGGCTGCGCAGCAAATTTGGCGCACGCATCTACCATAACAACCGTCAGTTGCATGCTGCGCCCTTGCTGTTGATCAATCATTCCGACCTGCCACTGGAACCTCATCTGTGGCTATGCGCGTGGCTGATCAGCAGCTCCGATTGCCCGGTGCAGGTGTTTGACTGGCCGCTACCGGTGGGAGAACTGGCGCTGACAGCAGAACACCTGCAAGCGCGTGGCGTACTGCTGTATTCCAGCAAAGCCATGAACCTTGCGCAGTTGCCGAAACTATTGAACGGAGTGAGTTGCCCGAAATTACTGGTCGGACCAACGGTATGCATCCACCACGCCGAGTTGTCCGTAAAAACTTCCGAGATCGCTGATTTGTACCTGGCTGAAGACCCGCTTTCAGCGCACCAGGCACTCGTTCAGCGTGGGCTGATTTAATGGACGCAGTGAGTTCCGACATGCAATTGATCTGGCTACGCAGCGACTTGCGCCAACATGACAACACCGCCCTCGCGGCCGCCGCAGCGCGCGGTCCGACGGTCGCCGTGTACCTGTTGAGCCCGCAGCAATGGCTGGAACATGACGATGCTCCATGCAAGGTCGACTTCTGGTTGCGCAATCTCAATGAGCTGAGCAAAAGCCTCGACGAGCTGAACATCCCCTTGTTGATTCGCACCGCAGCGCATTGGGATCAGGCTCCGGCCGAACTGCTCAAGCTGTGCCAGCAACTGAAGATTGAAGCGCTGCACGTCAACGAAGAATACGGCGTCCATGAAAGCCGTCGCGATGCCGCAGTGGCTGAAACGTTGACAGCCAAGGGCATCGAGTTTCACAGTTATCTCGACCAGTTGCTGTTCAAACCCGGCACCGTGCTGACCAAGACCGAAACCTACTTCAAGGTCTTCAGCCAGTTCAGAAAAGTCTGTTATGAG
Source organism: Pseudomonas sp. MYb2 (assembly GCF_002979955.1). NCBI lineage: Bacteria > Pseudomonadati > Pseudomonadota > Gammaproteobacteria > Pseudomonadales > Pseudomonadaceae > Pseudomonas > Pseudomonas sp. MYb2. The sequence goes on along the minus strand of NZ_PCQC01000016.1, from coordinate 54,573 downwards.
CGCCTGCATCGCTCGATGCCGGCATTAGTCAAGGCACCCGGCAAGCAGGCAAAACTCAAAGTCGACAGCGACCCGGTTCCTGACGCGGTCAAAGGCTTCGCCACCCCGAGTCCATCCCTCCAGGCTCTTTGGCCGGCCGGAGAAAAAGAAGCGCAGCGTCGCCTCGATACGTTCGCCGACGCACAAATCGACTACTACCAAAGCGAACGCGACTTCCCGGCCAAGCCCGGCACCAGTCAACTCTCGGCCTATCTCGCCGCTGGTGTGATTTCGCCGCGCCAATGCCTGCACGCCGCCCTGCAAAGCAATCAGGGCGAGTTCGAGAGCGGCAAAGTCGGTGCAGTCACCTGGATCAACGAATTGCTGTGGCGCGAGTTCTACAAACACATCCTGGTCGGCTATCCGCGAGTCTCGCGGCACCGCGCCTTTCGCCCGGAAACCGAAGCCCTCGCCTGGCGTGATGCACCGGAAGATCTCGCCGCCTGGCAAGAAGCGCGCACTGGCCTGCCGATCATCGATGCGGCCATGCGCCAATTGCTGGAAACCGGCTGGATGCACAATCGCCTGCGTATGGTCGTGGCGATGTTCCTGACCAAAAACCTGTTGATCGACTGGCGCGAAGGCGAGCGCTTTTTCATGCGCCACTTGATCGATGGCGACCTCGCGGCGAACAACGGCGGCTGGCAATGGAGTTCGTCGACCGGCACCGATTCAGCGCCGTACTTCCGCATCTTCAATCCGTTGAGCCAGTCGGAAAAATTCGACAGCGAAGGCCTGTTCATCAAGCACTGGCTGCCGCAACTCGCCGGTCTCAACAAAAAAGAAGTGCATAACCCGGCCAGCGCCGGTCTGTTCGGTGCCGCCGACTACCCGCCGCCGATCGTCAATCTGAGCGCTTCACGGGAACGGGCGCTGACCGCGTTCAAGAACCTGCCCACGCGCCAAGCCATCGGAGACGATCATGAGTGAATTCCTGCAGCGCTTCGCCCGGCAATTTTCAGCGTTGAACAAAGACAACCTGCAACGCCTGGGCGAGCTCTACAGCGATGACATTCATTTCACCGACCCGCTGCACGAAGTTCAGGGCCTGGCGCAATTGCGCGATTACTTCAGCGAGCTTTACGCCAACGTCAGCGAATTGCATTTCGACTTTCACGGTTTCGACCAGATCAGCGAGGGCGAAGGCTACTTGCGCTGGGTCATGCGTTATCGCCACCCGCGCCTGGCGGGTGGTCAGGTGATTCGCGTCAGCGGCTGCTCGCACCTGCTGTGGCACGACAAGGTTTATCGCCATCGGGATTATTTCGATGCCGGGGCACTGCTTTATGAACATTTACCCGTATTGGGCCGGGTGATCGCCTGGCTGAAAAGGAGAATGGGATGAGTCGTACAACTCCACGGCGTTATTGGTTGACCGGTGCCAGCAGTGGCATCGGCGCGGCGCTGGCTGAAGAGATACTGAAAACCGGTGCGCACCTGGCAGTCAGTTCACGCCAGCTCGCACCGCTCAAAGTGTTATCGCAACGCTATCCGGGACAGGTATTGGTAGTCCCGGGGGATTTGACCAACAGCCAGACCGTGCGCGAAATCGGCCAGCAGATTGCTGAGGACTGGGGTTCGCTAGACAGCGTCATCCTCAACGCCGGGACCTGTGAATACGTCGATGCCAAGCAGTTCGATGCCTCGATCATCGAACACGTGGTACGCACCAATCTGCTCGCCAGCAGTTACTGCATCGAGGCAGCCCTGCCGCTGCTGCGCAAAGGCAACGCACCGCATCTGGTCGGCGTGGCGAGTTCGGTGACCTATTTGCCGTTGCCTCGGGCTGAAGCCTACGGTGCGTCGAAGGCCGGGCTGCGTTACTTGTTCGAATCGCTGCGCATTGATCTTGCGGACGAGGGCATTGAAGTCACTGTGGTCAGCCCGGGGTTTGTCGAGACGCCGCTGACCGCCAAAAACGATTTCCCGATGCCGCTCAGCTGGCCTGTGGATAAAGCCGCGCGGCACATCTTTGCCAAGCTCAAGGATCGACCTCTGGAGATCGCTTTTCCGGCACTGTTCATGGCGGCGCTATGGCCCTTGTCGAAACTGCCCGCGCGCGCGCAACTGGCCATCGGCAAGCGCATGGTGCGCAAGCCACCACCACAGACGGATCCGGCATGAAGATCGCCATCGTCGGGAGCGGCATCGCCGGGCTGACCTGCGCCTACCTGCTCAATCGCCGACACGACGTCACGGTGTTCGAAGCCAGCGACTGGGTCGGTGGTCACACGCATACCGTGGAGGTCACGGTCGAAGGTCGCAAGTACGCCGTGGACACCGGTTTCATCGTGTTCAACGACTGGACCTATCCGAACTTCATTCGCCTGCTGGGCCAACTGGGTGTGCCGTTCAAACCGACCGAAATGAGTTTTTCGGTGACCGATCCGGACACTGGCCTGGAATACAACGGCAACAACCTCAACAGCCTCTTTGCCCAGCGCAGCAATCTGCTGTCGCCGGGGTTCTGGGGCATGCTGCGTGACATTCTGCGCTTCAATAAAGAAGCGCAACGCGACCTCCTGGAGCTGCGCATCGCGGCCGACACCACCCTCGACGAATACCTCAAGGCTGGCGGTTACGGCGAACGTTTCATCCTGCATTACATCGTGCCGATGGGCGCGGCGATCTGGTCGATGCCGATGGCCGAAATGCTCAATTTTCCGCTGCAGTTTTTTGTCCGGTTTTTCAAGAACCACGGTTTGTTGTCTGTCAGTGACCGTCCGCAATGGCAAGTCATCGAAGGCGGTTCAAGCGCTTATATCGCACCGCTGACGGCCGCGTTCAAGGACAGAATCCGACTCGCTTGCCCGGTAACCCGGGTTGATCGCGATGTGCACGGTGTGATGATCCACAGCCCGGTGGGCATTGAGCATTTCGACCAGGTGGTGTTCGCCTGCCACAGCGATCAAGCGTTGAAACTGCTAGCGGTTCCGAGCGATGCCGAACGCGCGATCCTCGGCGCCCTGCCCTACGCCGACAATGAGGTGGTGCTGCACACCGACACGCGCTTGCTGCCGACACGCAAACTGGCGTGGGCGAGCTGGAATTATCGCCTCGGCGGATCCGGCCATACCCAGGCTGCGGTCACTTACGACATGAACATTCTGCAAGGTATCCAGAGCGACACGACATTTTGCGTCAGCCTCAACCAGAGTGCCGGCATCAGCCCGTTCAAAGTGCTCGCCAAATACACCTACGCGCACCCGCAATACAGCCTGGCGGCGGTCGCGGCGCAAAATCGCTGGGCCGAACTCGATGGCGCGCAACACAGCCATTATTGCGGCGCCTATTGGGCCAACGGTTTTCATGAAGACGGCGTGGTCAGCGCTTTACGTGTGGCTGCCGCGTTCGGGGAAACCTTATGAACAGTGCCCTGTACAGCGGCTGGATCGGCCATCGGCGCTTCTCGCCGCGCCAGCATCAATTCCGCTATCGGATCGGCCTGATCTACCTCGATCTAAACGAGCAGGACGCGGTGCTGGCGCTGTCACCGCTGGCCGGGCGCAGCCGCTTTGCGCCGTTTTCGTTTCGGGAGAGCGACTACCTCAAGACCTATACCGGTCGTGGTGTGCGCCTGATCGATGCGGTGCGCCAACAAGTGGCTGCCGCCATTGGTCATGAGCCACAAGGCGCGGTCTGCCTGCTGACTCAGGCGCGCAGTTGGGGCCTGTCGTTCAACCCGGTGAGTTTCTTTTATTGCCACGAAGCCGACGGGCAACTGGCGGCGATTGTCTGCGAGGTCACCAACACGCCGTGGCGCGAACGCTATCACTACGTGCTGCCGGCGCGCACGCCGGTCAATCTGCAGGATTTTCATCAGCACTTCGCCGTGGCCAAAGCCTTTCACGTTTCGCCGTTTTTGCCGCGCGATCTCGAATACCGCATGAGCTTCAGCCCCGCCGCGCAAACCCTCGGCGTGCACATGGCCGACTGGCAGGGCGAGCAAAAACTGTTCGACGCGACGCTCAATCTGCAACGCGAAACCCTTGATCGCCACAGCTTGCACCGTCACTTGCGGCGCTTTCCGTGGATGACCGCGAAAACCGCGTTGGCGATTTACTGGCAAGCGCTGCGACTGCTGCTCAAACGCGCTCCGATCTTTGCTCATCAGACTGCCGACGGCAGCTTTCAAACCGCCACTGTGCCTCCCAAGGAGCACCGCCATGAAATCCTCTAGCCTGTCGGTCAGTCGGCTCAGCACTAACGGTTTGACCGGATCGCTGCTGCGCCGAGGCGTATTGCGCCAACTCGCTCAGCTCAAACACGGGCAATTGATGGTGTTCGAAGACGGCGAACAAATGCTCTTCGGTACGCCCGGCAGTGCGCTGCTGGGAGAAATCCACATCACCGATCCAGCAGCCTGGGGGATGGTTGCCAGCAGTGGCTCGATTGGCGCCGGCGAAGCGTTTATTCATGGCTACTGGAGTTCGCCGGACCTGACGGCAGTGGTGCGCGTGTTTGTCAGCAACCTGGAAGTACTCGATGCCATGGAGGGCGGCCTCGCCCGCCTCGGGAGGCCATTGGTGCAAGGCCTGCACTGGCTCAATCGCAATACGCGCAAGGGCTCACAGAAAAACATCGCCGCGCACTACGACCTCGGCAATGACCTGTTCGAGCAGTTTCTCGACCCGACCATGATGTATTCGGCAGCGCAGTTTCTGACGCCCGAAGACACGCTTGAGCAGGCGCAACTGAACAAACTCGAACGGATCTGCCAGAAGCTCGCGCTCAAGCCCAGTGACCATTTGCTTGAGATCGGCACCGGTTGGGGCAGCATGGCGCTTTACGCGGCGCAACATTACGGCTGCCGCGTCACCACCACCACGCTGTCGAAAGAACAGTACGCCTTTACCGCACAGCGCATCGAACAACTTGGATTGCAGCAACAAGTGACGCTGCTGCTCAAGGACTATCGCGACCTCACCGGCGAGTACGACAAACTGGTGTCGATCGAGATGATCGAAGCGGTCGGTCATCGCTTTCTGCCGACCTACTTCAAACAATGCGCGCACTTGCTCAAGAGCAACGGCCTGATGCTGATTCAGGCGATCACCATTCGCGAGCAACGCTATGAGCAGGCCAAGCGCGGCGTCGACTTCATCCAGCGCTACATCTTCCCCGGCGGTGCCCTGCCCTGTGTGCAGAAAATGCTCGAAGTGGTCGGCCGCGACACCGACATGAACCTGCTGCACATGGAGGATTTCGGCCTGCACTACGCGCGCACCCTGCGCCTGTGGCACGAGAACTTCCGCCGCGCCCATGGCCGTTTGAGCGAATTGGGCTACGACGATTATTTCCTGCGACTGTGGGAGTTCTACCTGTGCTACTGCGAGGGCGGCTTCCTCGAACGCACCATCGGCACCGCGCAATTGCTGCTGGCCAAACCGGCCGCAATAACTGCGCCGCTGCTCGGACGCTTCGATGCTTGAGCGTGTGGCCAATGCCGTGCTGTTCCAGATCGGCTGGCTGACGTGCGTGCTCGGCGGCAACAGTTTGTGGTTGTTGATCGCGTTAGCGGTGCTGGTGATCCATCTGCGCTGGATCAGCAGTTGGGCGGCTGAAGGCCGTTTGATTTTGAGCGTGGTGATTGTCGGCACGGCGGTGGACAGTGTGTTGCGTGGTGTCGGGGTATTCGAGTTTCAGGATCAGTCGCCACTGATTCCGTTGTGGCTGATGCTGCTGTGGGCGCTGCTCGCGACGACGCTGCGCCATTGCCTGCAATGGAGTGCCCGGCCCTGGTGGCTGGCGAGTGTGCTTGGCGCAGTCGGCGGAGCACTGTCGTATTACGCTGGCGGACGCCTGGCCGGGGTGCAATTTCCCTACGGCGAACTACCCACGCTGATCGGTATCGGCCTGCTCTGGGCGCTGCTGTTTCCGCTGCTGCATGGGATGGCGCGACGACTGGCACATTGAGCGTCTGTCAGACCTTTCACACGCACAGCAGCGACTGCCTTACACTGCCGCCATGAAGACCATTCCCCACCAACAAATCACGGAACCGGCGGTCACTTGTTCGACCTGCGCGGCGTGCTGCTGTCAGCTCGAAGTGATGCTGATCACCGACACCGGCGTACCTGATCGCTTTATCGATACCGATGAGTGGGGCGGCGAAGTGATGCTGCGCCTGGACGACGGTTGGTGCGCGGCGCTGGATCGCGACACGATGATGTGCACGATCTATGAGAAACGCCCGTTGATCTGCCGCGAGTTTGAGATGGGTGCACCGGAGTGCATTGAAGAGCGCCAGGGCATCAGTACTGCCTACCGCTGATTTTTGAGCATCACAAAAACCAATGTAGGAGTGAGCCTGCTCGCGATAGCGGAGTGTCAGTCAATATTTGTGTGACTGACACTCCGCTATCGCGAGCAGGCTCACTCCTACAGGGGTTATGCGTACGGCTTAGAGCGGCATCGTGTAATGCAGCGCGTAACTTTCTACGCCGTCGTTGTCACTGGCCAGGCCAGCGTTGGAATAGTGCGTGGCACGGATCCCGACTTCATGCCCGCCATTGAAGCGCAGACCAAAACCGATACGGTCTTCGAACTGGAAAGAACCGCCGAGGTTGTTGCTTTCATACTTGGTGTTGGAGAACGCAGCCACACCAATGCCCGCTTCGATATACGGTTTGACCGACTGTCCGGCAAACTCGTAAACAAACACCGGCGAGAACGACAGGCTGTTGTTGCTGGAGGTCTTGTCGCCTTCCCAATAGGTATAGGCACCGCTCCAGTAACCGGTCAGGCGACCGACGTCGCTCTGCAGCCAGCTCTTGTCCCAATCGAAATTCATGCCCAAGCGGTACGTCATGGTCGAATCGCTAGTGGCCCCCACCGCAAACTCAACACCTGCCGCTTGTGCAGTAACACTTTGCCCCATCAGTGCGGCCGCAATCGCGGCCAAGCAGAATAGTCGCTTCACGTTGAAACTTCCTTTTCCGGAACGATCGTTTGGTTTTCTAGATAACTCTTCGCTATAGAAGCTGGCGCCTGCTTAGAAGTTCAGCTGATTTTTTAGTTATTTCACAATTTTTTTACAAGTCGAAGTTTTGCACTTCACCAGCGTTTTGTCCGAGCAGTGGCAGGATGTTTTTAAAGTACTCAGGATCGGCGCTGGTCCAGAATCTGACTGGTTGGTTCGGGCCGGCAGCGAGCAAATCACGCTCAGCCAAAAGCCGCTGAAGTTGCCGCGCTACAGCAGCACCGGTATCGATCAGGCTGATGTCCTCGGGGATCATCGACTTGAGCATCGGTTTTAGAAAGGGATAGTGGGTGCAGCCGAGAATGATCGTGTCGCAGCCGCTGGCCAACAGCGGGTCGACATAACTTTTCAGCAGCGCGCGCAACTCGGCGCTGTGCAGATCGCCACTCTCAATCAATTCGACCAGACCGGGACACGGCTGGGTGATCACTCGCACGTCAGTGGCGAAGCGATCAAGCAGCGCCGCGAACTTGGCGCTTTGCAAAGTCCCGGTGGTGGCGAGCACGCCGACTACTCCGCTGCGGGTCGCGGCAGCCGCCGGTTTGACCGCAGGCTCCATGCCGACCAGCGGCCAGTCGGGAAAATCACGGCGCAGATCGGCGACACCGGCAACGGTCGCGGTATTGCAGGCCAGCACCAACGCCTTGGCGCCCTGCTCGCGGAAAAACCCCGCCATCACGCTGCAGCGCTGGCGAATGAATTCCGGGGTTTTCTCACCGTAGGGAATGTGCCCGCAATCGGCGACATAGAGCAGCGATTCATTGGGCAGCAAGCGCTGGATTTCCGCCAGCACCGACAAGCCGCCGACGCCGGAATCGAACACGCCGATCGGCGCTTCACGCATGGCGCGAGCCACAGACGCTGCAACCCGGATCACGCTTGACGCGCAGCTCACGGAAACGCGAGCCCAGCGCATCGATCAGCAACAGACGCCCAACCAGCGGCTCGCCGAAACCGACCAACACCTTCAACGCTTCCAACGCCTGGAGACTGCCGACCAGACCGACCAGCGGCCCGACCACGCCTGCTTCGCTGCAGGTCAGTTCGGCTTCGCTGCCGTGGCCGTACAAGCAGTGGTAGCACGGGCTCTCGGCGCGACGCGGGTCGAACACCGACAACTGCCCTTCCAGACGAATCGCCGCGCCGCTGACCAACGGTTTGCACGCAGCCACACACGCAGCGTTGACTGCTTCGCGGGTGGAAAAATTATCCGAACAGTCGAGCACCAGATCCACCGCAGTCACGGCTGCGGCGAGAGAATCCTCGTCCAGCGCCTGACGATGGGCAATCAATTGAATCTCGGGATTGATCGAGCCCAGACGCTTGAGCGCCGAGTCGACCTTGCTCATGCCGACGCTGTCGGTGTCATGAATGATCTGGCGTTGCAGGTTGGTCAGGTCGACCGTGTCGAAATCCGCCAGGTGCAACTCACCGACGCCCGCCGCCGCCAGATACAAGGCAACCGGCGCACCGAGCCCGCCGAGGCCGATGATCAGCACGCGACTGTCCTTGAGCTTCAGCTGCCCGTCGATGTCGATGTGTTGCAGCAGAATCTGCCGGCTGTAGCGCAGCAATTCCTGATCATTCAGCACGGCAGGCGCCCCAGACTGATGCGTTGATGACCGCCCAGATCGGTGCGGCTGTGGACTTCTTCAAAACCGCGCGTCAGCAGCAAGTCACGGACGGCTTCGGCTTGATCATAGCCGTGTTCGAGCATCAACCAGCCAGCGGCCTCCAGATGATCCGGGGCCTGATCGACGATCAAGCGCAGATCGTCGAGCCCGTCCTCACCAGCAACCAGCGCGCTGGCCGGTTCGAAGCGCACATCGCCCTCGACCAGATGCGGATCGGCGGCGGCAATGTACGGCGGATTGCTGATGATCAACTGGAAACGCTGACCTTCAAGTGCGCTGAACCAATGGCTGCTCAGCACCGTGGCGTTGTTCAAATGCAGGCGCTGGCGATTGCGCTCGGCGAGGGCCACGGCTTCGAGCACGCGATCCACCGCCGTGACTTTCCACGCCGGACGTTCGCTGGCCAACGCCAGGGCAATCGCGCCGCTGCCAGTGCCGAGATCGAGTACTTTCGCCGGGGTCGCAGGTAGCAATTCCAGCGCCGCTTCCACCAGCAACTCAGTGTCCGGGCGCGGGATCAGCGTGTGTGGCGCGACTTCCAGATCGAGTTTCCAGAAACCCTGCTGACCGAGAATGTAGGCCACCGGCTCACCGCCACGACGACGTTGCAAGTACTCGGCAAACGTCAGCGCTGCTTCACTCGGCACAATGCGCTCGGGCCAGGTGTGGAGAAAACTGCGCGACTTGCCCAACGCGGCGGCCAGGAGCAATTCGGCATCCAGGCGTGCGGTGGGCGAGTCAGGCAGTTCGGCTGCGCGCAACAGGCTGGCAATGATGGTCATTTATTCACCTATCGCGGCGAGTTGGTCAGCCTGGTATTCGGCCAGCAAAGGCTCGATCACCGCCTCAACGCCACCGGCAAGAATTTCGTCCAGCGAGTACAGGGTCAGGTTGACGCGATGGTCGGTGACTCGACCCTGGGCAAAGTTGTAGGTGCGAATGCGCTCGGAGCGGTCGCCGGAACCTACCAGCAATTTACGTTCGCTGGCGATCGCATTCGCCGCCGCTGCGGTTTGCTGATCGTTGAGCTTGGCGGACAGCCAAGCCATCGCCCGCGCCCGGTTCTTGTGCTGGGAGCGTTCTTCCTGGCACTCGACGACGGTACCGGTCGGTATGTGCGTGATGCGGATCGCCGAGTCGGTGGTGTTGACGTGCTGACCACCGGCGCCGGAGGAGCGGAATGTATCGACACGCAAATCCGCCGGGTTGATCTCGATGGCTTCGCGTTCGTCCGGCTCGGGCAACACCGCCACGGTGCAGGCCGAGGTGTGAATGCGGCCCTGGGATTCAGTGGCGGGTACACGCTGTACGCGGTGCGCGCCGGATTCGAATTTCAGTTTGCCGTAAACATTGTCGCCTTCAATGCGGGCGATGACTTCTTTATAGCCACCGTGCTCGCCTTCGTTTTCCGACAGGATCTCCACACGCCAGCCGCGACGCTCGGCGTAACGCGAATACATGCGGAACAAATCGCCGGAGAAGATCGCCGCCTCGTCGCCACCGGTGCCGGCGCGGATTTCGAGAAACACGTTGCGCCCGTCGTTGGGATCTTTGGGCAGCAACATGCGCTGCAGATCGGCTTCCAGGGTGATCAGCAATTCCTTGGCTTCGCGGACTTCTTCCACAGCCATTTCACGCATGTCCGGATCGTTGTCCTTGAGCAGCGCCTGCGCGCCTTCAAGATCGCTTTGTACGCCGAGCAGCTTTTTATAGCCTTGCACGACCGGCTCGAGTTCAGCGTATTCCTTGGAATAAGCGCGAAATTTGGCCTGATCGGAAATGACTTCGCCGTCGCCGAGCAACGCGGTCAGTTCCTCGAAACGGTCCTGGAGGATGTCCAGCTTATTGAGCAGTGACGCTTTCATTGCGGTTTTTTATCCGAAAAGCTATCCGGTGAGCCCTCGAGGGCAAAGAGTTCCTGGGCCATGGCCAGCGCATCGAGGCGGCCTTCGGCAGAAAGCTTTTTCAACTGCACGCTGGGCGCATGCAACAGTTTATTGGTCAGGCCACGGGCCAGTTGCCCGAGCACCTCTTCGGCGTTGCCACCGTTGGCCAGCAGGCGCAGGGCTTTTTGCAGTTCCTCGTCGCGCAGGCGTTCGCTCTGTTGACGATAGGCCTTGAGCACATCGACCGCCGCCAGCTCGCGCAGGCGCACCATGAAATCATCGGCGCCGACCGAGACCATCTCTTCTGCCGCCTGGGCTGCGCCCTGACGACTCTTGAGGTTTTCGGCGACCACTTCGTGGAGATCGTCGACGCTGTAGAGGTAAACGTCGTCCAACTCGCCGACTTCCGGTTCGATATCGCGGGGAACAGCGATATCGACCATGAAAATCGGCTTGTGCTTGCGCAGCTTCAAAGCGCTTTCCACCGCGCCCTTACCGAGAATCGGCAACTGACTGGCGGTCGAACTGATAACGATGTCGCTGCGCACCAGTTCCGCCGGGATGTCCGACAGCAGCACCGCGTGGGCGCCGAACTGCTCGGCCAACAGACTGGCGCGCTCCAGCGTGCGGTTGGCGACGACAATGCGCTTGACGCCGAGCTCGTGCAAATGGCGGGCGACCAGGGTGATGGTCTCGCCGGCGCCGATCAGCAAGGCTTGGCTGCGCTGCAAATCACTGAAAATCTGTTTCGCCAGGCTGACCGCGGCAAACGCTACGGATACCGGGTTTTCACCGATCGCGGTGTCGGTGCGCACCTGTTTGGCGGCATTGAACGTTGCTTGAAACAGTCGCCCCAACAGCGGGCCGATGGTGCCGGCCTCGCGGGCCACGGCGTAGGCCGATTTCATCTGACCGAGAATCTGCGGTTCGCCCAGCACCAGCGAGTCGAGCCCGGAGGCGACGCGCATCATGTGACGAACTGCCGCATCATCTTCATGCACATAAGCACTCGCGCGCAGCTCATCGAGGCTTAAATGGTGATAGTCGGCCAGCCAGCGCAGCACGATATCGGCAGAAAGCTGATCCTGTTCTATATAAAGCTCACTGCGATTGCAGGTCGAGAGGATCGCAGCTTCGCGGCTGTCGGTCAGTCGGCAGAGCTGCTGCAAGGCTTCCACCAACTGCTCTGGCGTAAAGGCCACGCGCTCGCGGACGTCTACTGAAGCAGTCTTGTGGTTGATACCGAGTGCAAGGAAGGCCATTCAAAGTCGCTGATGGTGACGTGAAGCCGGCAATTGTCCTACTTCGCCAGATTCAGAACAACTATTGGATATCTATCGCCCTTATTGTATCCACCTTATGCTGCGATCCATTCTCGTTCATGTACACACCACCCCATGTAGGAGCTGCCGAAGGCTGCGATCTTTTGACTTTGTTTTTTGAAATCAAAAGCAAGATCAAAAGATCGCAGCCTGCGGCAGCTCCTACAGGGCGATCAGCGTAAATTGCCTGAGCGGTTATGTTTGGCCGAAGGCTTGTGTCATGATGATCCGACCGCAGGTTAGTCGTCCTTCTCCTATATGAATAGATCTTCCGCGTTGCTCCTCGCTTTTGTCTTCCTCAGCGGCTGCCAGGCCTTGGCTCCCGTTTCGCCGGACGGTACGCCGCCGGTTGAAGACACCACGCCCGCGCCTGAAAAGCCCAAGGTTTACAGCTCGTTCAGCGAGGAAACCGTTTTCAGTCTGTTGAGCGCCGAACTCGCCGGCCAGCGCAATCGTTTCGACATTGCTCTGGACAACTACGTGACCCAGGCCATCAACACCCAGGATCCGGGCGTCTCCGAGCGTGCATTCCGCATCGCCGAATATCTGGGCGCCGATCAACCGGCCCTCGATACCGCGCTGATCTGGGCCAAAAACGCGCCGGACGATCTCGAAGCGCAACGCGCCGCCGCCGTGCAACTGGCCCGTGCCGGGCGCTATGACGACTCCATGGTTTATATGGAGAAAGTCCTGCAGGGCAAAGGCGATACCCACTTCGACTTCCTCGCGCTGTCGGCCGCCGATACCGATCAGGAAACCCGCAACGGTCTGATGAAAAGTTTTGACCGTTTGTTGCAGCGTCATCCGAACAACAGCCAGCTGATTTTCGGCAAGGCGCTGCTCCTGCAGCAGGACGGCGACAACAAGGCCGCACTGAGCCTGCTCGAAGACCATCCGCCGGAAGAAGGCGAAATCGCCCCGATCCTGTTGCGTGCGCGCTTGCTGCAAATCATGAACCGTGGCGATGAAGCGTTGCCTTTGCTGCAAAAAAGCATCAAGAAATACCCGGACGACAAACGCCTGCGCCTGACTTACGCGCGCATGCTGGTTGAGCAAGACCGCATGGACGACGCCAAGGCCGAGTTCTCCAGCCTGGTTCAGCAATACCCGGAGGACGACGAACTGCGTTACTCACTGGCACTCGTCTGCCTGGAAGCCAAGGCCTGGGACGAGGCCAAGGGTTATCTGGAAGACCTGATCGCCCGCGAAAGCCACGTCGATTCGGCGCACCTGAACCTCGGTCGCATTGCCGAAGAACGCAACGACCCGCAAGGCGCTCTTCTCGAGTACGCCCAGGTCGGCCCGGGCAACGACTATCTGCCAGCGCAATTGCGTCAGGCCGATATCCTGATGAACAACGGCAAGACCGCCGAAGCGCAAAGCAAACTCGCCGCCCAGCGCGACGAGCAACCGGATTACGCGATTCAGCTGTACCTGATCGAATCGGAAACCCTGTCGGCCAACAAACAGGACGACAAGGCCTGGAAAGTCTTGCAGACAGCCTTGCAGCAGTACCCGGACGATCTGAATCTGCTGTATACCCGGGCAATGCTCGCGGAAAAACGCAATGACCTGGCGCAGATGGAAAAAGACCTGCGTCTGATCATCAAGCGCGATCCGGACAACGCCATGGCGCTGAACGCCTTAGGCTACACCCTGTCCGACCGCACAACCCGCTACGCTGAAGCCAAAGCACTGATCGAGCAGGCACACCAGATCAACCCGGAAGACCCGGCCGTACTCGACAGCCTTGGCTGGGTGAATTACCGCATGGGCAATCTGGACGACGCCGAGAAATATCTGCGTCAGGCGCTGGAGCGTTTTCCTGACCACGAAGTTGCCGCCCACCTCGGTGAAGTGTTGTGGACCAAGGGCAACCAGCGCGAAGCCAAACAAATCTGGGGCAAATTCCTCAAGGATCAGCCCGACAGCACCATTCTGCGCAGCACCATCAAGCGCCTGACCGGATCCGAGACTCTTTAACTCATGTTTTTGCGCCACGTTATTGTTTTCAGCTTTATCGCCCTGCTCGCCGGCTGCTCGGGTTTTGGCACTCGTGAATCGGTCGAGGGCCACGGCAGTCCGGCTCAATGGGCCGCGAACAAACAGCAACTGACCGGCCTCGACGGCTGGCAGATCGACGGCAAAATCGGCATCCGCGCCCCGAAAGACTCCGGTAGCGGCACGCTGTTCTGGCTGCAACGTCAGGATTACTACGACATTCGTCTGTCCGGCCCGCTGGGTCGTGGCGCTGCACGCCTGACCGGGCGTCCGGGCAAGGTGTCGCTGGAAGTCGCCAATCAGGGCCGCTACGAATCGCAATCCCCGGAAGCCCTGCTTGAAGAGCAGTTGGGCTGGAAACTGCCAGTGTCAAATCTGGCCTGGTGGGTGCGTGGCCTGCCGGCTCCGGACAGCAAAAGTCGCCTGAACCTGGACGCCGACAGCCGTCTGGCCAACCTGGAACAGGATGGCTGGAAAGTCGAATACACCGCTTACACCGAACAGAATGGTTACTGGTTGCCCGAGCGCATCAAGCTGCACGGCACCGACCTCGACGTCACGCTGGTGATCAAGACCTGGCAACCGCGCAAGCTGGGGCAATAACGCATGACCGCTGCACGCCTGACCCTGCCCTCGCCGGCCAAACTCAACCTGATGTTGCACATTCTCGGGCGCCGTGAAGACGGTTACCACGAATTGCAGACGCTGTTTCAGTTTGTCGATTACGGCGATGAAATCACGTTTGCCGTACGTGATGACGGTGTGATTCAACTGCACACGGAGTTTGCCGGCGTGCCGCATGACAGCAATCTGATCGTGCGCGCGGCGAAAATGCTTCAGCAACAATCGGGTTGTACGCTGGGCGTCGACATCTGGATCGATAAAGTGCTGCCCATGGGCGGTGGCATTGGTGGCGGCAGTTCAAATGCGGCGACCACTTTGCTCGGTCTGAATCATTTGTGGCAGTTGGGTTGGGACGAAGATCGCCTGGCTACTCTGGGGCTGACACTCGGCGCCGACGTGCCGGTTTTCGTCCGTGGTCATGCGGCTTTTGCCGAGGGCGTGGGCGAGAAACTCACCCCGGTGGATCCCGAAGAACCGTGGTATCTGGTGCTCGTACCGCAAGTCTCTGTAAGTACGGCAGAAATTTTTTCCGATCCTTTGTTGACACGTAACACGCCGCCCATTAAAGTGCGCCCCGTTCCCGAGGGAAACAGTCGAAATGACTGCTTGCCGGTGGTTGCAAGGCGTTACCCAGAAGTACGTAACGCATTGGATTTGTTAGGTAAATTTACCGAAGCAAAACTCACCGGAACTGGAAGTTGTGTGTTTGGGGGCTTCCCAAGCAAAGCTGAAGCTGATAAAGTCTCGGCCCTTCTGACAGAGACCCTTACAGGGTTTGTAGCCAAAGGCAGCAACGTTTCGATGTTGCACCGCAAGCTGCAAAGTCTGCTCTAAAGGAACCAGGTGCTCGGCACTTGATGCAACAGATACAGGGGCGTCGCCAAGCGGTAAGGCAGCAGGTTTTGATCCTGCCATGCGTTGGTTCGAATCCAGCCGCCCCTGCCATTTTCTATACTCATCCAGGTTACCCTCAGCCTCTAGGTACTGCGCGTGTCCAAGATGATGGTCTTTACGGGGAACGCTAACCCCGATCTGGCTCGGCGTGTTGTACGTCAGCTGCATATCCCTCTCGGTGACATCTCTGTCGGTAAGTTCTCCGACGGCGAAATTACAGCCGAGATCAATGAAAACGTTCGCGGTAAAGACGTTTTCATTATTCAGCCGACTTGCGCTCCGACCAACGATAACCTGATGGAACTGGTAGTGATGGCTGATGCCTTCCGCCGCTCCTCGGCTACTCGTATCACTGCTGTTATTCCTTATTTTGGTTATGCCCGTCAGGATCGCCGTCCGCGTTCCGCACGTGTGGCTATCAGCGCGAAAGTCGTTGCTGACATGCTTACCGTAGTCGGCATCGACCGTGTTCTCACGGTTGATCTGCATGCTGACCAGATTCAGGGTTTCTTCGATATTCCGGTAGATAACATCTACGGCTCCCCGGTTCTGGTGGATGACATTGAAGATCAGCGCTTCGAAAACCTGATGATCGTTTCCCCGGACATTGGTGGCGTCGTGCGTGCACGTGCCGTTGCCAAATCCCTGGGCGTGGATCTCGGGATCATCGACAAACGCCGTGAGAAAGCCAATCACTCTGAAGTGATGCATATCATCGGTGATGTCGAAGGGCGTACCTGCATTCTGGTCGATGACATGGTCGATACCGCCGGCACTCTGTGTCACGCGGCCAAGGCCCTGAAAGAGCATGGCGCAGCCAAGGTCTTCGCCTACTGCACACACCCTGTGCTGTCGGGTCGGGCCATCGAGAATATCGAAAATTCCGTGCTGGACGAGCTGGTGGTGACCAACACCATCCCGCTGTCCGCTGCAGCACAAGCCTGTGCACGTATCCGTCAACTGGATATCGCACCGGTTGTTGCCGAAGCGGTTCGCCGCATCAGCAATGAAGAATCGATCAGCGCGATGTTCCGTTAAGGGCCCTGCCCTTCTCGAAATGTCTCGTTGACGAAAAGCGCCCCGCCCCGGCATTCCTGCCGGGGCGGGGCTTTTTTGCCCATACCGTGTTTGGCGCTGGTCGCAAACGCCACTCCGGTCATGGCTATTTTGGAGATACAAAATGAACGATTTTACTCTGAATGCTGAAGTGCGTTCCGACCTGGGGAAAGGTGCGAGCCGCCGCCTGCGTCGTCTCGCCGCTCTGGTTCCAGCTGTTGTTTACGGTGGCGAAAAAGCCCCTGAATCCATCAGCATGCTGGCCAAAGAAGTTGCCAAACTGCTCGAAAACGATGCTGCCTACAGCCACGTTATCGAACTGAACGTTGGCGGCAAAAAGCAGAACGTCATCATCAAAGCTCTGCAACGTCACCCGTCCAAGGGTCACGTTCTGCACGCTGACTTCGTACGCGTCGTAGCCGGCCAGAAACTGACCGCTATCGTGCCTGTGCACTTTGTCGGTGAAGAAGCTCCGATCAAGAAAGGCGGCGAGATCTCGCACGTCCTGAACGAAATCGAAGTAACTTGCCTGCCGAAAGATCTGCCTGAGTTCATCGAAGTCGACCTGTCGGCTCTGGAAATCGGCGCAATCGTTCACCTGTCCGACCTCAAAGCCCCTAAAGGCGTTGAGTTCGTTGCACTGGCTCACGGTGACGACAAAGCTGTTGCAAACGTACACGCTCCACGCGTTGCTCCAGAAGCTGAAGAAGGCGCAGCAGAGTAATTCACTCTGTCATGCCTGAGTGAGCAAGTAACATCGCGGACTGGAACGTAGCGAGAAAGCGGGCGAGAACGCGGAGTTTACATCCATGGTAAATGAGCATTTTTCGTCCACTTTCGCCGCTTTGCCTGATCGCGGCGATGTTACTCACCACTCAAAGGAAGGGCCCCTATCGTGACTGCCATCAAACTGATCGTTGGCCTGGGAAATCCAGGCGCCGAATACGACCAGACCCGGCATAACGCAGGGGCCCTTTTTGTTGAGCGCATCGCCCACGCACAGAATGTGAATCTTGTGGCCGATCGCAAATATTTCGGCCTGACCGGGCGCTATTCGCATCAGGGTCAGGATGTTCGTCTGCTGATTCCCACCACCTATATGAACCGCAGCGGCCAGGCCGTGGCGGCACTCGCCGGTTTCTTCCGTATCAAGCCTGAAGAAATCCTCGTGGCGCACGACGAACTCGACTTGCCTCCGGGCGTTGCCAAGCTCAAGCAAGGCGGCGGCCATGGCGGTCACAACGGGTTGCGCGACATCATTGCGCAACTGGGCAATCAGAATACGTTCTACCGCCTGCGGCTTGGCATTGGCCACCCGGGCGTCGCCAGTATGGTTTCAAATTTCGTCCTGGGTCGTGCGCCACGCGCCGAACAGGAAAAACTCGATGCCAGCATCGACTTTGCCCTCGGCGTGCTGCCGGATATCCTCGCCGGTGAATGGAACCGCGCGATGAAAAACCTGCACAGCCAGAAGGCCTGACTCTACTCCGAGGGGAAACACCATGGGATTCAATTGCGGCATCGTCGGTCTGCCTAACGTCGGCAAGTCCACCCTGTTCAACGCCCTGACCAAATCCGGTATCGCGGCCGAAAACTTCCCCTTCTGCACCATCGAGCCGAACAGCGGCATCGTGCCGATGCCGGATCCGCGTCTGGAAGCCCTGGCGGCCATCGTCAATCCGAAGCGCATCCTGCCGACCACCATGGAATTCGTCGACATCGCTGGCCTGGTAGCCGGCGCCTCGAAAGGTGAAGGCCTGGGCAACAAGTTCCTCGCCAACATCCGCGAAACCGACGCGATCGCTCACGTGGTGCGCTGCTTCGAAGACGAAAACGTGATCCACGTTTCCAACAGCGTCGATCCGAAGCGCGACATCGAAATCATCGACCTGGAACTGATCTTCGCCGACCTCGACAGCTGCGAGAAGCAACTGCAGAAAGTCGCGCGTAACGCCAAGGGCGGTGACAAGGACGCCGTGGTTCAGAAGGCTCTGCTTGAGCAACTGATCGCGCACTTCACCGAAGCCAAACCGGCGCGCAGCCTGATGAAGAACATGAGCGCTGACGAAAAAGCGGTGATCAAGGGCTTCCACCTGCTGACCACCAAACCGGTCATGTACATCGCCAACGTTGCTGAAGACGGTTTCGAGAACAACCCGCACCTGGACGTGGTTCGCGCCATCGCCGAAGAAGAAGGCGCGATGGTCGTTCCGGTCTGCAACAAGATCGAAGCTGAAATCGCCGAGCTCGATGACGGCGAAGAGAAGGACATGTTCCTCGAGGCCCTGGGCCTGGAAGAGCCTGGCCTGAACCGCGTGATCCGCGCCGGCTACGAAATGCTGCACCTGCAGACCTACTTCACCGCCGGTGTCGAAGAAGTCCGCGCCTGGACCGTCAAAGTCGGTGCCACCGCTCCTCAAGCTGCCGGCGTGATCCACACCGACTTCGAGAAGGGCTTCATCCGCGCCGAAGTGATCGCCTACAACGACTTCATCCAGTACAAGGGCGAAGCCGGTACCAAAGAAGCCGGTAAATGGCGTCTGGAAGGCAAGGATTACATCGTCAAGGACGGCGACGTGATGCACTTCCGTTTTAACGTGTAAGCGACACGCCCAAGAAAAAGCCGCGTTTGATACGCGGCTTTTTTGTGCCTGAAATATTTTCCGCCACGCCACCAATTCCCTGTAGGAGTGAGCCTGCTCGCGATAGCGGAGTGTCAGTCAATTCAACCGTAACTGACACACCGCTATCGCGAGCAGGCTCACTCCTACAATGGGAAATGTGTGAATCAGGTTTTTTTGGTCCGCGGCAGGAAAATCGCCAACACGCCAAACAACGGCAGGAACGAACACAGGAAATACACGTACTCAATCCCGTGAATATCCGCCAGATGCCCGAGCAACGCCGCGCCAATCCCGCCAAAACCAAACATCAGACCAAAGAACACCCCGGCAATCATCCCGACATTGCCCGGCACCAGCTCCTGCGCGTACACCACAATCGCCGAGAACGCCGAGGCCAGAATGAAGCCGATCACCACGCTAAGAACACTGGTCCAGAACAGATCGACATGAGGCATCAGCAGCGTGAACGGTGCCACGCCGAGGATCGAGAACCAGATCACCGCCTTACGCCCGATCTTGTCGCCAATCGGCCCGCCGAAAAATGTGCCCGCCGCCACCGCGCCTAAAAACAGGAACAGGTGCAGTTGCGAACTGGCCACCGACAAGTCGAACTTCTCGATCAGGTAGAAGGTGAAGTAACTGGTCAGGCTGGCCATGTAGAAATACTTGGAAAACACCAACAGCCCCAGCACCACCAGCGCACTGGTCACCCTGCCCTTCGACAGCCCGTGAGTCGCTGCCTGACCGGCCTTGAGCTTGAACAGATTGAGGTGATGGGCGTACCAGCGGCTGATGCGGTACAGCACGAACAGCGCAAACACCGCGAACAAACCGAACCACGCCACATTGCCCTGACCGAACGGAATGATGATCGCCGCCGCCAGCAACGGGCCAAACGCGGAACCGGCGTTACCGCCAACCTGAAAAGTCGATTGCGCCAGACCAAAGCGTCCGCCCGAGGCCAGTCGCGCAATCCGCGAGGCCTCGGGGTGGAACGTCGAGGAACCGATTCCGATCAGCGCCGCCGCCAGCAGAATCAACGGAAAACTGCCGACCATCGACATCATCACGATGCCAATTAGCGTGCAGATTGAACCGGCCGGCAACAGCCACGGTTTCGGATGCCGGTCGGTGTGATAACCGACCCACGGTTGCAGCAGCGACGCGGTCAGTTGAAAGGTCAAGGTGATCAGGCCGACCTGAGTAAAGGTCAGGCCGTAATTGGCCTTGAGCATCGGGTAGATCGACGGCAGCACCGACTGGATCAGATCGTTGATCAAATGCGCCAGCGCCACCGCGCCGATGATACGCATCACCAATGGACTGCTTTGGGGAGCAGCGGGCGCCGAGGCAGCGGCGGTCTGAACGTTGCTGATAGCCATGAAAGTTTCCGGACAGCAGATGGGTGCACGCAGGCAGGTGCGTCAATGTGCCATTTTTCGGTGCGCCAGCGCCATCCCCTTAGCCAGCTAACTAACCAACTGAATCACAGATCAATCCCTGTAGGAGCTGCCGAAGGCTGCGATCTTTTGATCTTGATCTTAAAAACAAAGATCAAAAGATCGCAGCCTTCGGCAGCTCCTACACAAAGCCCGGATTATCTGGACAAGGTGATAGCGCAACGCCATGGTCTGAATCTTGCCTTGCTTCTCCCCTTGAACGCGGGCGCCTTACAAAGGCGACCGACAATGGGAAGTTTCGCTACAGAGCCGGCCTACAGAGCGGGCGAGAGTGAACTTTCGAGGCCTTTTAGCAGGGCACAACATCCAGGTCGCACGACCGCGATGCACGCCATTGGTGCGTGGTGTCCAGAGGAGTCATGGGGCATGCAGGCTTTCCTTTCACCGGGGATCAAATTGCTGGGGCGTTTTGGCTTCGCAGGTAAATTCCAGTTGTTGTTTCTGCTGTTCATTCTGCCGTTGGCCGGCAGCCTGTTGATGATCGGCCAGGACTATCGCGACAAGCTCAATCTGATTTCCGGCGAACGCGCCGGCGTGCGCCAGTTGCTCGCGCTGGATGCGCTGGACAACCTGCTCGCCGCCCAACGTGACCGCGCTGCCCGCTGGCGCGCCACCGAAACCAATCGCCAGCCGACACCGGCCACTCTCGCCGCCATGGCCGCGTTCGATGCGGTGCAACCGGCGGTTCTGCAAGCCACCACAGATTTGGGCAACGCGTTGAAAAACGAAGGTGCCGAAGGCGAAACCCTCAGTCGTTATCAAGCGCTGCAAACCGCGCTCAACGGCCTGGACTCGAAAAGCCTCAGCGGTGTCGGTTGGTGGCCGGACGGCTACGACCGTTTCACCAACGCCCTCAGCGCCCTGCAAGCGTTGCGCGAGCAGATCGTCATGGACAACCGCCTGACTCTCGCGCCGTGGCTGGAAACCTACTTGCTGACGCAAATTTCCACGCAACACGCGCCGGACCTGATCGAACGGGTCGGCCGCCTTGCCGCAGTCGGCCAGGCCTCGGTCGTCTCCGGCCAGTTCACCCTGCAAAGCCGTTTGCAGTTGCGTGACCTGCGCAGCCGCATCGGCGATGCCCGCGAGCAACTGGTGAAAACCGCCACGCTGCTCGAAGCACGCCTGCCGA
The DNA here is from genome assembly GCF_002979955.1 of Pseudomonas sp. MYb2. Classification (NCBI taxonomy): domain Bacteria; kingdom Pseudomonadati; phylum Pseudomonadota; class Gammaproteobacteria; order Pseudomonadales; family Pseudomonadaceae; genus Pseudomonas; species Pseudomonas sp. MYb2. The sequence goes on along the minus strand of NZ_PCQC01000016.1, from coordinate 32,919 downwards.
AAGATCAGCAGAGCTGGGCCAGCCAATACCACGACAGCCTCAAACACCTCGATAGCGGTTTGAAGGTGCTGGATGACGGTGTGTTCGGCGGCAGCATCAACCTCAAACCGGAAGACTTCGAACGCAGCCTCGACGCCTTGCTGAGCGACCTCGCCGCCCTGCGCCAGCAATCGCTGGTGTCGCTGGATCTGCGCCTCGACGCCTACCACAGCTCAGCAATCCGACAGTTCATCCTCGTCGCAGCGATCTTCGGTTGCCTGCTGCTCGCGGCGTTGTATTTGTTCGTCTGCCTGCAAGCCTCGATCCGCCGCAGCGCCAGCGGAATTACTTTGCTGGCCGAAGCCCTGCGCGATGGCAACCTCAGCCTGCAAGTGCCGGTGGTGGGCCGCGACGAACTGGCGGCGATCAGCACTGCGCTCAACGTCGCCGTGGTGCAACTGCGCAACAGCATGCTCGGCGTCGATCACGAGACCTCGCAGTTGAGCAACGCGGTGCGCAGCCTCAACGAACATTCCAGCGGCGCCCTCGGCGAAGTCGAGGCGCAGCAGTTGCAGATCAGCCAGATCGCCGCTGCTGCCACGCAATTGGCCGCGACATCGCAAGGCGTGGCGCAAAGCTGCGAACAGGCCTCCGGCAGCGCGCAGCACACCCGCCGCATCGCCGCCGACAGCAGCCGTGACAGCCAACGCACCACGGCGAGTATCCAGCAGCTCAATCAACGCTTGAACGAGACCGCTGCGGCGTTGGGTCGGGTCAGCGAGCAAGGTCAGCAGATCCAATTGGTCGTCGATACCATTCGCGGTGTTGCCGAACAGACCAACCTGCTCGCGCTTAACGCGGCCATCGAAGCTGCGCGCGCAGGTGAACAAGGTCGCGGTTTCGCTGTGGTGGCGGATGAAGTGCGTAGCCTGTCGCAACGCACACAATCTTCGACAGCGCAGATTGCCGGCACAGTCGACAGCTTGCGCGCCACGGTCAACGAAGCCGTGAGTTTGATGGAAGCGGCGTGTGGTCAGGCGCAAACCGACGCCGAATCGGTCACCGGCCTCGGTGAACGCCTGGGCGAAATCGCCAGCGCCGTACAGAGCGTCACTGACACGCTCGCGCAGATCGCTACGGCGGTCGAGGAACAGGCCAGCACCGCCGATGAAGTCAGCGGCAATATCCAGCAGGTCGATCAGGCGGCCGTGCGTTTGCTTGAAGGCGCACGCGCGGTGAACCTCGCGGCGGATACCCTGAGTCAGGGCAGCCACGCCTTGAGCGCCAATACCGCAAGATTTCAGCTGCGTTGAGGCCCTGCCCGGCCCGGATTTCCCGGGCTGGAGGATAAGCGGTTGAAAATAAGAAGAAATATTTTAAATTTACGCTTGACGCTTTTCCATTTCAGGGGAATAATGCGCGCCACTTGGCTACATAGCTCAGTTGGTTAGAGCATAGCATTCATAATGCTGGGGTCCGGGGTTCAAGTCCCTGTGTAGCCACCAAGTACTAAAAACGGCTTACCGAAAGGTAGGCCGTTTTTTTATGCCTCGAGAAAAGTTTCGGTAATCTGTTATTCCGCAGTAATCACAGCCCCCCCCTTCATCACGCGCACTTTGACGTTCTCGCTTACCTCGAATCCTGCCCGCCGTAACCACAGGCCGCGGAACTTGATCCAAGGCACGGGTTTGGCGTTCAAACCTCTTTTTCTTCGTCGCTCGTTTTGGTCGCTGCCTGTGCGATCAGGGCGTCGAGCATCTGCGTAATGACCTTCTGTTGGACCTTCGAAAGCGCCTTGATGGACTGCAGCCGTCCCCATGCAAAGCGAAAGACTACAAGCACGAAACACCCCGGCTTCAGCTGAATCAATCGCCAATCAACAGGCCGAGAGAGCGCTGTAGGAAACAGGTCCGATTCAGGTACGAATTGGATTTTTCGTAAAACCAAGCGCCTGAAACTTGCCCCACCGGTTTGCCCGAATTCCCCATTGACCGACAAGCTTCCCTGGCTCGATTCAAAGCCATACAGGGAGTTGGCATGGCTCGATTCAAATCGCTCTTCGATGAAGATTGGCCCTGGAAGCGCGACTACGGCGGCGCTTCATGGGGCGGGTGGTTTCCACCCAAAGCGCCGGAGCCGGTGTACATCGAAAAGGATGAATGGCCAACGCCCAATCGCCGCGAAGATCAGGTGTTCGCCAAGTCCTGCACGGTGGATAACTGGTGCCGAACGGACGCCGGTACGGCACCCGAACCCGCCAGCAACTTCGGCAAGATCATGGTCGCCGGCGCCATGCTCTTGCCCTCTGCCAGCACCGCTGTCGCGACGGCAATAGGTGCCGATCTGGCCTTGGGGCGTTTGGCGGGCGGCGGCATTTTGCAACAACGCCTCAACTGGGCAATTCGCGGCGCTGCTGGGCCGGCCAGCGTGTTCGTCCTCGGGATGCTGCCGACCCGCATGGGTGACGGCACGCTGCACACCGACGAACAACTGCGCCGCATGAGCCGCGCCCCCACTCGTGTGCGCTTCCAGTTTCGACGTAATACTGAAGGAGTCATGCAGGTTTACGGCATCCACTCCGGCGCTTCGGGCGATGACTCGGTGCGCACTGTCAAAGTCGAGTGGAACAGCGACAAGACTGCGATGGAGGCCAAGCTCAACGGCATCACGATTTTGTGGACGCCACAACGCGGGCCACTCGGTTCGATGCCGCCGCTGGTTTATCCCGAACACGGCGAGCAACTGAACACGATCCTTGTTCATCCGATTCCCGAGAACACGGATACCCAGATAGAAGGCCTGCCCGGCGAGGACATTACTGCCGAGGATTGTATTCTGGTGTTCCCGGCGGACACTGGGCTGAAGTCGCTGTATGTGGTTTTTTCGAGGCCGGCCAGACTGACGCCAGGTACGGTGACGGGTGTTGGTGAGGATGTGTCGGGGATATGGCTTACTGGGGCGGGAACGGGGGTCGGCGCGCCGATTCCGACACGGATTGCGGATAGGCTTAGGGGGCGGGAGTTTTCAAGCTTCGATGCCTTCAGAAAGGCGTTTTGGACTGAGGTTGTGAATGATCCAGAACTGGCTGAGCAATTTAAACCGCAGAATATTGCGCTTATGCGCAGTGGCAGCGCACCTCATGCCCGGTATCAAGATGCTGTGGGTAAAAGAAAAACTTACGAACTACATCACGTTGTATGGGTATCGGAAGGTGGTGATGTATATGACATCGAGAACTTAAGGGTCAGCACGCCAAAAAATCATATAGATATTCACCGGAAATAACCTCATGGCAAATAAAATTACTGATTACACCGAAGAGCAATTCATTAGCTTATTGCAGGAAATATTCACTTCCAATGGGGATGGCACGCCAGAGATGGTGTTGGCGGATCTATTGGATAAATTCTGTGACCTCGCCGAGCACCCCGCCGGTACTGACCTGATTTATTGGCCGGAGGATGACGCTGATTGCACCCCTGAAGGCATCACCGAAACCGTAAAGAAATGGCGCGCCACCAATGAGCTACCCGGATTCAAACGGTAATTCAATCCGCCCATTTAAACCGACCATTGCATGACAAAAATATCTGACTACACAGAAGCTGATTTCGTCGAATTTCTAAAATCCGTACTAGCCGCCAACACCAGCCCCGATGAAATACTTGATCCGCTATTACTGGAGTTTGCGCGTCTATCAGAACACCCGGCGGGATCTGATCTGATTTACTGGCCGGAAGATCTGAGCAAATCCCTAACGGCCGAAGAAATCACCGAAACAGTAAAGCGGTGGCGCGCGGCGAATGGACTGCCTGGGTTCAAGCAATAAGTACCTATACCTCGAGATGATCACCGAACTTGTGTCGAGGGGATAAACCTCCTCACCATAACGCTATGCCTGACCTACTCAGGTTTCTCTGTCGACAGGGCTGCCAACCCCTTCGCCCAAATCTGCCGAGTCCGCAGCCCCACCATCGCCCGCCAATCCGGATCAACCGGATAAAACTGCTCCAGCAAATTCACTTTGATCCCCCTCCCCGTCGCATCCAGCGGATCGCCATGCAAATGCAGCCAATGGTCATCGCGCAAATGCCGATGCACATCCGGCCCCGGATAAGTCCCGCACTCGATCACGAACGGCATCAACTGCACGTCCGGTAAAGCATTGAGCAACGCCTGCGAGGTGTACCCGGTAGCCGTCGCTGCCACACCGGTTTCGCTCAAGGTGTCGGCGCCCGTGTGCAGGGTGTAAAGCCATGGACCATAAATCGCCTGCGCTTGCGCAAGTGCCGGGTAAGGCGCCTGGGTGATGGTCAGCAACATCGGATGGCCGTACTCACCGGCGCCGGTGTGCAGGTCGAAACACATCACGGTTTCAGCGCCAGCCAGATGCGTTTCGATGATTTGCTGCAAGGTGCGATTCGACCAGCTCGGCGCACGGCCGCCGTAAAACAGGCCGTCGGGATGGCTGTGCTGACCGCCCTCGACAATCGACATCACCGCCGGCCAGCCGTGTTCGTTGATCTGCGCATCGAGCAAGACATCGGCGCGTTGGCGCTCGGGGCCGTGCAAATCGGTGCAGGCGTAGATTTCATGCAGTGCGGCGTAAGCGCGGTTATCTGGGAGAGGCCCGGTGAAATCCAGATGATTGCGGTTGAGGTCGATGTTGTCTTCGTTGACCCGGCGTAACCACGCCGTGCCCCATGGGTTGATCAGGTGAACCATGACCACCGCAACATCCTTGGGCAGCGAACCGGGTTCGAAGGTTTTCAGCCATTCGATCTGGCAATCCGAGCCGTAATAGCCCTCGACCCCGTGCGTACCGCTGAGCGTTACCAGACGACGTTTGGCCTGCGGATCACCGAGCACGACGACGTCGGTGCTCAGCGGTTCGCCGAATGGCCCGCAGCGTGGATGTGCGTAGGCGGTGAGCGTGGCGCCGGCGGCATTGGCGGCGGCGAGAAACTGTTCGCGTTGATTGCGGTAACTGGCTTCGGTGGGGAACTCGCTGTGCATTCTTGGCCTCTTGTGATTTTTATGGTTTGACCTCTGTAGGAGTGAGCCTGCTCGCGATCGCGGTGGGTCAGTCAGCAATGATGTTGAATGTGATGACGCTATCGCGAGCAGGCTCACTCCTACAGGGGATGCTGGTGCTCTATAAATTTGAGCTTGACCCTAGCGAACATCCGCCCCGAAAAGAAAGACAAAAATACCCATCGGTTTGCGTCGCGACCGAGCGGTCGATAAAGTCCCTGAGACTTTTATCCCACGGACGGAGAGCCCGCGTGTTTTCAGCCTTGCCTTTGAGCCGCTTTCGCCTGCCAGCCCTGACGCTGATCATCAGCGCCCTGACCCTCACCGCCTGCAACGCCCCGCCCTCCTCGACTTTGCCGCTGCCCCCGGAAGCCGCGTCCGGTTTCCGTACCGATCTGCAAACCCGTCACGCCAGTAAACACATGGCAGCGGCTGCCAACCCTCTGGCTGCTGAAGCTGGTCGGGAGATGCTGCGTCAGGGTGGTTCGGCGATTGATGCGGCGATTGCGATGCAAGCGGTGCTGACCCTGGTTGAGCCGCAGTCATCCGGGATCGGCGGCGGCGCGATGATCGTGTTGTGGGACGGCAAACAGGTGCGCACGTATGACGGTCGCGAAACCGCACCGGCCGGGGCGACCGAGAAGCTGTTCTTGCGTGCTGATGGCCAGCCGATGTCGTTCCCGCAGGCGCAGATTGGCGGTCGTTCGGTCGGTACACCGGGCGTGTTGCGCGCGCTGGAGATGGCACACGAACAACACGGTCGTCTGCCATGGGCGAAGCTGTTTGAACCGGCGATCAAACTGGCCGAGCAAGGCTTTGCCATTTCGCCGCGCCTGCATTCGCTGCTGGAATCAGATCCGGTAATCCGCAAATCACCCGACATGGCCAAGTACTTCCTCAACGCCGACGGCAGCGTCAAAGCCGTCGGCACACGTCTGCAAAACCCGGCGCTGGCCGCCGTGCTCAAACGCATCGCCAATGAAGGCCCGGATGCGTTGTACAAAGGCCCGATCGCCGAAGAAATCGTCGCCAAGGTGCAGGGTCACGCCAACCCCGGCAGCCTGTCGCTGAACGATCTGCAGCGCTATCAGGCCAAGGAACGCGCGCCGCTGTGCACCGATTACAAGCGCTGGCAGGTCTGCGGCATGCCGCCGCCGTCGTCGGGCGGGATCGCCGTGGCGCAGATTCTCGGTACGTTGCAGGCACTGGAAACGCGCGATCCACGTCTTTCCCTGACGCCGCTCAAACCAGTGAAAACCGACAAACCGGCGGGCATCGAACCGGCGCCAGAGGCTGTGCATCTGATCGCCGAAGCCGAACGTCTGGCCTACGCCGACCGCGCGCAATACGTCGCCGACACCGACTTCGTGCCAGTGCCGGTAAAAGGCCTGGTCGATCCGGGTTACCTCGCCAGCCGCGCCAGCCTGATCGGCGAACGCAGCATGGGCAGCGTCAAACCGGGCACACCGCCGGGCGTGCAGGTGGCCTACGCGCCGGACCGCTCGCCGCTGCGCATCTCCACCTCGCAAGTGGTCGCGGTGGATGACCTCGGCGGCGCGGTGTCGATGACCACCACCATCGAAGCCGCGTTCGGCTCACACCTGATGGTGCAGGGCTTTTTGCTGAACAACCAGATGACCGACTTCTCGTTCATCCCCGAAGAGAATGGCCAGAAAGTCGCCAACCGCGTCGAGCCCGGCAAACGCCCGCGCTCGTCGATGGCGCCAACGCTGATCTTCGATCGCCACAGCGGCGAATTCGTCGCCACGGTCGGCTCACCGGGTGGTTCGCAAATCATCGAATACGTCGCCAAAACCACCGTCGGCCTGCTCGACTGGAACCTCGACCCACAAAGCGCCATCAGCCTGCCCAACTTCGGCAGCCGCAACGGCCCGACCGAACTGGAACAAGGTCAGTTCAGCCCGGCGCTGATTCAGGCGCTGAAAGACAAAGGGCATGCGGTGAATGAAATCGACATGACCAGCGGCACCCAGGCCATCGTGCGGGTCAAGGATGCGCAGGGGAAAGCGTCGTTGGAGGGTGGTGCGGATCCACGGCGTGAGGGCGAAGCGTTGGGGGATTGAGGCTAGAACGCAAAGAGAAAAGGCTTACCGTGAGGTAGGCCTTTTTTGTGGCCAACAGATTGTGTTCACTCGCATCCCGTCGCCTTTTCCTACACCGAAAATTTGCTGCCACGGATAGAGTAAGTGGCCGTTCAGCAAACAACACTTTCGGGATCTGCTGGCATTTATGAACACGCAAATATTAGAACCGTACGTCCACCGACAGCCAACAGCCTTGCATCAGTCCCATAGCGGGACTAGGATCGCGTCATGAGAATTATCGCTGTCAGTCAGCTCAAAAATTTTTGGCAACGGTATCCGGACTCAGAGCAACCACTGTTGGCGTGGATAGATGAAGCGAGGAAAGCAAGCTGGTCAACGCCCTCGGACATCAAGGCACATTTTACTTCTGCGAGCATTCTGAAAAGCCGCAGAGTGGTGTTCAACATCAAGGGCAATGACTTTCGCCTGATCGTAGCCGTGGCCTACCGCTTCGGCGCCATATACATAAAATTCGTCGGCACCCACAAGCAGTACGATGCAATCGACGCTGATACCGTCGAAATGGAGTAACCCATGAACATACGTCCGATTCATAACGAAGAAGACTACCGTGCGGCGCTCAAAAACGTGTCTGCACTTTTCGACAACGAGCCAGAACCGGGTACCCCTGAAGGTGATTACTTCGACATCATGATCACTCTCATTGAGGCCTATGAAGCCAAACAGTTTCCACTGGATTTGCCCAATCCGATCGATGCCATCAAATTCCGAATGGAACAGTCAGGCCTGTCAGCCGCGGATCTCGCTCCGGCTATTGGTCGAACAAACAGGGTCTATGAAGTGTTGAACGGCAAGCGGGCACTCACTTTGCCAATGATATGGAAACTTCATGAGCTGTTTGGAATTCCCGCCGAAAGCCTGATCAAACCAATGAAGCAAATCTGATACAAATTGCAGCAACCCAGCCTTTGACTGCAGCTTAGCGATCAGCGATTAGCCACCAGATGCGCCCCAAACAGCAAATAACAACCACCGGCCAAGCGATCAAGCCATTGCCGCGAACGCTCGTACACACCAGCGATCCGACGACTGGCGAAGAACAGCGCCACGCAGCAATACCAACTGAACGACAGCGTCGCCATGGTCAGCACCGCCAGCGCCAGCAACAGCGGCGGGATGTGAGCTGGCATGGCGGTGGCGAAGATGGTGGCGACGAACAGTGCTGACTTGGGATTGGTCATGTTGCCCAGAAAGCCGCGACCATAAGCGCCGAGCAACGTTTGCTGCGAGTCATCCAGCGTACCCGCGACAATCGGCGCCTTGCGCTTGAACTGCTTGAGCCCGAGGTAGATCAGGTAGCAGCCACCGGCAATCTTGAAGCTCAGGTACAGCGTCGGCGCGGCACTGAACAGCGACTGAATGCCCAGGCCACCCGCCAGCCCCCACAACACGGTTCCGCTGGCGACGCCGAGCGCCGCGACTACGCCATGACGGCGGGAACGGCTGACCGCGAGTTGCGCGATGTTGAAGAAGTTCGGGCCGGGCGTGACCACCGCCACGGTCCACAACAGGGCCAGCGACAGTAACGGCGCCAGATAACTCGAAAGGGAAAGATCCATGGGGGTATGCGCCTGATTGGGTTCGACGATGCCCCCTACCTTGCAACATCCTGCAATGTTTTGCCATCAGCCGTCATTCAGACCGCTAGCGTCTTGCCATCCACCGCATCACCAATCTTCAGAAAATGCCCGCCCGCCACGTGGTGCAAGGTGCGCAAACCGTCATGCCCTTCGAAATGCCAGCGTCCGTCGCTGAACACGCGTTCATCGGCGTGGGCGGCGATGACTTCGGCGAGGAACAGGTCGTACTGCTCGTGGTTGCGCGGCTCCGGCAGCAAACGGCATTCGAGCCAGGCGACGCAGCCTTCAAGCAAAGGTGCTTCAACTTGTTCGCCATTGAAGGTCTGTAAGGCGTAAGCCTGAAATTTGTCTTGCCCTTGGCTTTGGGTGATGTCCAGGCCCGAGGTATTGCCGACGGTTTGCACGATGTCGGCCTGATCGACGCACGGCACGTTGAGCACGAAGGTACCGGACGCTTCGAGCAACTGGCGGGTCCAAGTGGATTTTTCGAGGACGACCGCGACTTTCGGTGGCTCGAAATCCAGCGGCATGGCCCATGCGGCAGCCATGATGTTGCGCTGACCGTCGTGAGCGGCGCTGACCAATACGGTCGGCCCGTGGTTGAGCAAACGGTAGGCTTTGTTCAGGGGCACCGGGCGGCGGTGGGAATCGCTCATGGGGTCTGCTCCGGGGGAAAAGGAGCCGATTGTAGCGCCAGCATCGAAATACAGGCAGGTGAAAACTCTGTAGGAGCTGCGGCACGCTGCGATCTTTTGATCTTGATGTTGATCCTCGGAATCAAGATCAAAAGATCGCAGCGTGCCGCAGCTCCTACAGGGGTTTAGTGCAGGTCAGTGGGAGAGTTGGTTGGCGAACTGGCCAACGGCATTCACGACTTTCTGCGCACCGTCCTGAATCTCGACAATCACCGTGCCCGCCTCGGCCGCCAGCGCCAGCCCTTGTTCAGCCTGAAGCTTGCCGTCGGTCATCAGGGCCACGGCGTTGCGCGCCATTTCCTGGTTCTGCCGCACCACGGTGACGATCTCTTCGGTCGCCTGGCTGGTGCGCGAGGCCAGTTGCCGCACTTCGTCGGCCACCACCGCAAAACCACGGCCCTGCTCACCGGCGCGCGCCGCCTCAATGGCAGCATTGAGCGCCAGCAGGTTGGTCTGTTCGGCAATGCCGCTGATGGTTTTGACGATGGTACCGATCACCTGCGACTGCTCGTTCAGCGCCTCGATACCCTCACCGGCTGCCTGCATGTGCCGCGACAGATCACGCATTACGTTGACCGCCTCAGTCACCACCGTGGTACCGCGCTGGGCGGTGCTGTCGGTTTGCTGCGAGGTGCTGTAGGCAATGCTCGCCGCGTCGGCTACCGCTTGTTCGCGGTTGACCTGATCAGTGATCACGGTGGCGAACTTCACCACTTTGTACAGTTTCTCGTTGGCATCGACCACCGGGTTGTAGGACGCCTCCAGCCACACCGTACGACCGTGGCTGTCGACACGTTTGAAGCGATCAGCCACGAATTCGCCGTTGTTCAAACGGCGCCAGAAGTTCTGGTACTCGGCGCTGTTGTATTCCTCCGGGGTGCAGAACAGGCGGTGATGTTTGCCCTTGATCTGCGCCAGGTTGTAACCCATGCCGCTGAGGAAGCGATCGTTGGCGTTCAGCACATTGCCGTTGAGGTCGAACTCGATCACCGCAGTCGAACGCACCAGTGCACCGATGAGGTTTTCGTGTTCACGGGAGGCTTCGATGGTGCGGGTCAGGTCGCTGGCGAACAGCGAAATATGCTTGATCCGCCCGTCCGAAGAACGCACCGGTTGCACGATCGAACGCAGCCACGCCTCTTCACCATTGCCACGCAGCAGGCGCACGGCACCGGCGAAATGCTCGCCACGGGTCATAGCGTTTTTGAAGCGCTGGTGGAATTCGTCAGTCTTCACATGCGCCGGGACGATGTCTTCAATCGCCCGACCGATCAGGTCCTGACTCTTGTAAAGCATCTCGGTGAGGAAGTTCTGATTGACCGACTGAATGCGCCCGTCGGGCTCAAGGTTCAGCACCAGCATCTCGCTTTCCAGGCTTTCCTTTACCTGCACGAGGCTGGAGAGTTCTTCACGAAGAGCGGCCAGCTCTTGCTTCAAGCGTTTGTTGAACATGGGAAAGTACCGATGGGCAGGATAGAAAGCGGGATGCAGCCTAACCATCGGCCTTGAAAATCTTTTCTGAAGAGCGTTTGCGACCCGTCGGTCAAAAATAGTGCCGCGCCACCGCGTCAGGCAGTTCCCGCCACCTGACACGGTCCCGTGCGTGGCATTCGCGAGCCGAAATACGCCGCCGTCAGGAGACCCACCACGCCCATCACCGCGCAGAACATCACGCAGATCCATGGGCTCCACGGCATCAGACCGATCAGCAATAGCGGTGTGATACTGGCCCAAATGGCGTAGGCAATGTTGTAGGTAAAGGAAATGCCTGACACGCGAATACGTGCCGGGAACAACCCGACCATCACCGACGGCACCGCGCCGACAACACCGCAAGCCAGACCGGCCACCGCGTATGCCAAGCCTACCCAGCTACCGCCCATGATCAGGCAGCCATACAGCACGCCGATGCCCAGTGGCAGCAACAGGCTGTAGAGCATGACCGTGCGCCAGGCGCCAAGACGATCGACCAGCAACCCGGCGATCACGCAGCCGATATTGAGAAACACGATGCCCAATGCACTGAGGGCGAAGGTGTGGCTGGCGGTCATGCCGAAGGTTTTCTGCATCATGGTCGGGGTGATGACGACGAACACCACCACCGCCGAAGTCAGCACGCAGGTCAGCAACATTGCCGGCAGCATCGCCAGTCGATGCTCGCGCAGCACCGTGCGCAGCGGCAGTTCAACCCGCGCCTCGCGCTGCGCTTCCATGGCCATGAACACCGGGGTTTCGCTCAGCCAGCGGCGCAGGTAAACGCCAATCACGCCGAACACGCCACCGAGCAGGAACGGGTAACGCCAGGCGTAATCGAGAATTTCCGCCGGGGTGAACACTTGCGCGAGAAAGGTCGCGGTCAATGCGCCGATCAGATAACCGAAAGTCAGGCCGGCCTGCAAAAAGCCCAGGGCGTAACCGCGATGGCCGGTCGGCGCGTGCTCGGCGACGAACACCCAGGCACTCGGCACTTCACCGCCTACCGCCGCACCTTGAAGGATGCGCAACGCCAGCAGCAACAGCGGTGCGAAGTAACCGATCTGCGCGTAGGTCGGCATGATCCCGATCAGCAGGCACGGCAGCGCCATCATCAGGATGCTCAGGCTGAAGACTTTCTTGCGCCCGAGTTTGTCGGCGAAATGCGCCATCAGAATCCCGCCCAACGGCCGCGCCAGATAACCGGTGACAAAAATCCCGAAACTTTGCAGCAAACGCAGCCACTCGGGCATTTCCGGGGGGAAAAACAATTGGCTGAGGGTCAGGGCGAAGAACACGAAGATGATGAAATCGTAAATTTCCAGCGCACCGCCAAGGGCCGCAAGGCCGAGGGTCTTGTAGTCGGAACGGCTGAACGGCGCGGGTTTGGCCGCGGTTTGGGCAGTCATGGCAAAGAACTCTGAATCAGGCAAAAAACCAAGGCGCCCATGGTCTACGCAAATGGGCGGATGGACAACCCGTTAGACCATAGTCCCGGTTTTGCAAAAGCTGCTCACAAAGCACCGGCAGTTGAATTACTGTTGAGACTTGGCGAATCCCACAGTCAAAACCCTGTAGGAGTGAGCCTGCTCGCGATAGCGTTTTTACATTCAACAGGTGTATCGACTGACTCGACGCCATCGCGAGCAGGCTCACTCCTACAGGGGATATGTGTTTCGTCCGCAAGACCACAATAACCATAAAAATCCGAGGTACTCCCTGTGGCCGTTGATATCGAAGATAGCCGCTCCGCACGCTTTGCCCTGCGCTGTTCAAGCTTTGCCGAACGCTGGTTCCCCGATTCCTGGGTGTTCGCCGCGCTGGCCGTGATCATCGTGGCCGTCGCCACACTGGCCATGGGCGCCAAGCCCACCGATGCCGCCATGGCGTTCGGTGACGGCTTCTGGAGTCTGATTCCGTTCACTATGCAAATGGCCTTCGTGGTGATCGGTGGCTACGTGGTCGCCAGTTCTCCGCCCGCCGTGAAGTTGATCGACCGCCTGGCACGCATTCCGAAAAACGGCCGCTCCGCCGTGGCCTGGGTGGCGCTGATCTCGATGGTCGCGTCGTTGCTCAACTGGGGCCTGTCGCTGGTGTTCGGCGGGTTGCTGGTGCGCGCCCTCGCCCGCCGCACCGACCTGAAAATGGACTACCGCGCCGCCGGTGCCGCTGCCTATCTGGGCCTTGGCGCGGTGTGGGCGCTGGGCTTGTCGTCGTCGGCTGCGCAGTTGCAGGCCAACCCCGCCAGCCTGCCACCGTCGATCCTGTCGATCACCGGAGTGATTCCGTTCACCGAAACGATTTTCCTCTGGCAGTCCGGCGTGATGCTGCTGGCGCTGATCGTGATCTCGATCATCATCGCCTACGCCACCGCCCCCGGGCCGAACTCGGCGCGCGATGCCAAGGCCTGCGGCATCGACCCGGCCTTCAACCTGCCACCGCTGCAACCGCGCACCCGTCCGGGTGAATGGCTGGAACACAGTCCACTGCTGATCATTGTGCTGGTGCTGTTGGCGGCGGGATGGCTGTTCCACGAGTTTTCGACCAAACCGGCGATCACCGCGATTTCCGGCCTCAATACCTACAACTTCCTGTTCATCATGCTCGGCGCATTGCTGCACTGGCGCCCGCGCAGTTTCCTCGATGCCGTGGCCCGCGCGGTGCCGACCACCACCGGCGTACTGATTCAATTCCCGCTGTACGGCTCGATTGCCGCCCTGATGACCACGGTCAAAGGCACTGACGCGCAAACCCTGGCGCATCACATCTCGACCTTCTTCGTCAGCATCGCCTCCCACGACACCTACGCACTGTTGATGGGCGTGTACTCGGCGATTCTCGGTTTCTTCATTCCGTCGGGCGGCGGCAAGTGGATCATCGAAGCGCCGTACGTGATGCAGGTCGCCAATGATCTGCAATATCACCTCGGCTGGGCGGTGCAGATTTATAACGCTGCAGAAGCGCTGCCGAACCTGATCAACCCGTTCTACATGCTGCCGCTGCTCGGCGTACTTGGGCTGAAGGCGCGGGACCTGATCGGATTCTCGTTCGTACAGTTGCTGGTGCACACGCCGCTGGTGCTGCTGTTGCTGTGGGCGCTGGGGACGACATTGGCGTATACGCCGCCGGTCATGCCGTAAAGCCAAGCGGGGCAAAGTCATCAAGGCCGCGCCTCGCACTATTCTCCCGAACAGCTCTGTATCGGGCTGTCCGTCGCAAATAATGGCTCAGAGCCATCATCCCGCTTTACCGCATCACACCCTCGGTAATATTCTGCGCGCCCATAAATGTTTCATTTTTTTACCAAGCGCAAAGGGAGTTCGTTGCAATGATCGTAGGGATTGACCTGGGAACCACCAACAGCCTGGTCGCCGTCTGGCGTGGTGATGCCACCGAGTTGGTGCCCAATGCCCTGGGTCAGTTCCTGACACCGAGCGTTGTCGGCCTGGATGATCAGGGTCGGATTCTGGTCGGCCAAGCCGCGCGTGAACGTCTGCACACCCATCCGCGTCTGACCGCGTCGTTGTTCAAGCGCCACATGGGCAGCGCCACGGAAGTTTATCTGGCCGACAAAGCGTTTCGCCCGGAAGAGTTGTCCGCGCTGGTGCTCAAAAGCCTGAAAGAAGACGTCGAGCGCGCGTTTGGCGAAACCGTCACCGAAGCGGTGATCAGTGTTCCGGCCTACTTCAGCGACGCCCAGCGCAAGGCCACGCGGATCGCTGGCGAGCTAGCCGGGCTGAAGGTCGAGAAGTTGATCAACGAACCGACTGCCGCCGCCCTCGCCTATGGGCTGCATCAGCGGGACAAGGAAACGTCGTTCCTGGTCTTCGACCTCGGTGGCGGCACGTTTGACGTGTCGATTCTGGAGCTGTTCGAAGGCGTGATGGAAGTCCGCGCCAGCGCTGGTGACAACTTCCTCGGCGGCGAAGACTTCGACACCGTGCTGCTTGAGCACTTCATCAGCCAGCAGCGTTCGGCCGCAGACTTCCCTGAGCGCAGCAGCGTCATCCAGCCGCTGCGTCGCGAGGCCGAGCGCGTGCGCAAGGCGCTGGGCCAGGACGACAGCGCCGAATTCCGCTTGCAACTCGGTGAGCGGCAGTGGACGCACACCATCACTCAGCAACAGCTGGCGACGCTGTACATGCCGCTGCTCGAACGCCTGCGTGCGCCGATTGAGCGGGCGCTGCGCGATGCGCGCATCCGCGTCAGCGACCTCGACGAAATTCTGTTGGTCGGCGGTACCACGCGCATGCCGCTGGTGCGCAAACTCGCTGCCGGGCTGTTCGGCCGGTTCCCGTCGATCACCCTCGACCCGGATCAGGTCGTGGCACAAGGCGCGGCCATTCAAGCAGCACTCAAAGCCCGCGCCGCCGCGCTGGAAGAAGTGGTGCTGACCGATGTCTGCTCCTACACGCTGGGCATCGAGACTTCGACGCAGGTCGGTCGCAACTATGAGAGCGGCCACTACCTGCCGATCATCGAGCGCAACAGCATCGTCCCGGTCAGTCGGGTGAAAACCGTGTACACCCTGCACGACAATCAGGAACAGGTGGTCGTGCGCATCTTTCAGGGCGAAAGCCGTCTGGTCAAAGACAACGTGGCGCTCGGCGAACTGGACATCAAGGTGCCGAAACGCAAGGCCGGCGAAGTTGCCCTCGACGTGCGCTTCACCTACGACAACAACGGCCTGCTCGAAGCCCAGGTGAAAATCCCCCTGACCGGGCAACAGCATTCGCTGGTCATCGAGAACAACCCGGGCGTGCTGTCACCCGAGGAGATCCAGCAACGCCTGGCGAACCTTGCGCAACTGAAGATTCACCCGCGCGAGCAACAGGTCAACACGCTGCTGAGTGCACGTCTGGAGCGCCTCTATCAGGAAAGCCTGGGCGATCTGCGTGATCTGATGGGCGATTGGGCCAAGCAATTCCAGATCGCCCTCGACTCTCAGGATGAGCGCCAGATCCGTGAAGTGCGCACCGACTTGAGCCGACGCCTGACCGAACTTGATCGCACCCCGTGGCAATAAGGAGCCTGGCCATGGATTGCTGGTCGGTGCTGCACCTGCACGATGACGCTGAAGCTCGCGACATCAAACGTGCCTATGCGCGCCTGCTGAAAACCTTCCGCCCCGATGAGGATGCCGAAGGTTTCCAGCGCCTGCGCGAAGCCTACGAACAAGCGCTGGCGATTGCCCGGTGGCGCGTTGAAAACGCTGAGCCTGCCGACGAAGAAGATGTCGCCGTGGCCACGGCTTCCAGCGCCTTTGCCGCACTGGCAATCGATGCTGCGCTGGCAAACAAACATAGCCAACCGCAAAACACCGCGTGGGATTTTGCCGATCTCGACTTTCCGCCCGTCAACCCGGCAGCCCCCGAGCCTTTTGCGCCGCCAGGGAAGGATGATGTTTTGCCTGTCGAGCCACTGACGGCGGCCTCGGACACAGAGGCGTATGCGCTTGAAGCGCAGGCCGCACGGCAACTGCTTGAGGGGCTGTCGCCCGAAAATCTCGACAAGCGTTGGGATCAGGCGCAACAGCAAGGCTGCGCCAAGGCCTTCGAAAGGCTGTTACTGCAGTTGTGTTTTGAACAGCCACAACTGCGCAGCCCGGTGCTGAACTGGGCCGTCGAGCAACTTGGATGGTTGGGGCCGTGGCAGGACGTGCTGATCAATGATCGCCAGCATGAGGTTCTCGCCGAGAATCTGATCGCCGACTATCGAGACAACCTGCAAGCGCTGCTCGAAAGCCAGAGCGAACGCGAATTTCTCAACGTGCTCAAACGCTACAGCGCCCAGCCGTGGCTGCAGGTATTCGATCGCCGCGAACAATGGCAGCAAACCCTGCTGCACTTGCTCAATGACAGCGAGTGGAGCGTGCCGCTGTTCGACCGCATCGGCCAACTGTTCGGCTGGGATCACAACAAAGGCCTGCACCCGCAACCGGACTGGCTCTGGGACACGTTGATCGAACGCTGCAATCAGGAAAGTTTCTACGACGATCTGCGCGCCAAGGCTGAAAGCGACCGGATGTCGGCGGCCGACGTTCAGGCGGCCCATCTGTTGATCAACCCGCTCAAGCCCCTGCAGCAAAAGAAGCTGACAGACGTCTTTGGGAGGGATGAATGGAAGGCCTGTTACGAGCTCTCGAACAAACTCAAATGGCGTTTTCCCGACCTGCTCGCCCGATTGCCCTACGCTGATGTTTTCTTCTGGCGGCGTTTCCTTCCACGTGCCATCGCCGCCGAAACCTGGGTACGGTTATGGACGGCGATTGCCTTGGCGCTGTGCCTGTTCTATCTGCCATCCCAACAAAAAACCGCCATGAACCTCGTCTTCATTCCGATGATATTTGCCTGCGTGCCGGTCTGGTTTTTTCGCATTGCACTGAGTTGGTGGGTGGTGCTCACGGCCCACGTGGTCCTGCCGGACCTGTGGCTCAGCGAGTGGCTGATTCCACGTAAATGGAACCCCTACACGCGATGGCTGGTGATACGCCACGGGGTTCCGCAGGGGGTCATGCTGCTGCTGTTTTCGCTGCTGCTCGGCCCGCTGGGGGCGCTCACTTACGTTGGCACGATGCTGATCGGGCGGGTACACAAACGCCGTATCGGTTCGCTCGATCCAGTGCTGAGCAGCCGCCGTCCTTGGCTGACCGCGCTGCACTGGGCGCATTTCAGTCCGCTGCAATTGCTGTTTCTGGTGGTGATGATTGCGATCATGGCGGCCAGCCGACTCGGTTACTCGCTCACTCAATTCATGCCTGGCTAATCCTGCAGCACCCGCAAGACCTGTCACCCAACCGTCACATGACCTTGCTAGCGTCCGCCCGAAACATACTGAAACAATTAAGCTAAACGGGCTGAACGATGAAAGACGAAACAGACGGCACTGATGCACCTGAATCAGACAACCCGACCGACACCAGTCGCCGCCGTTTCCTCGGCGGCGTTGCGGTGCTCGGTGTCGGTGCCACGCTGGCCGGGTGTGGCAGCGCCAGCGATCAACCGGGCAAACCGGTCGAGCGCCCGCTGACGCCCGCCGAGCTGGACAAGGCCCTGCGCGACCAAGTGAAAACCGTGGTGGTGATCTACGCCGAAAACCGCAGCTTCAATAACCTGTTCGGTGATTTCCCCGGTGTCGAAAAACCGCTGTCAGCGCTCAAGCCTGCCGACTATCAACAACGGGACCGCGACGGCTCGCTGCTGCAAACCCTGCCGCCCGTCTGGGGCGGCGTGCTGCAAATCGGCCCGCAAACCCTCGATGGCGTGACTTATCCCAGCGCCACGCAGTTTCAGCAAAACCTGCCCAACGCGCCCTTCGCCCTCAAAGGCCCAAACGCTGAAGACTTGCCGTTCGGTCTGGTGACCCGCGATTTGTGGCATGTGTTCTATCAGAATCAGATGCAGATCAATGGTGGCAGGAACGACGGCTTTGTCGCCTGGGCCGACTCCGGCGGTTTAACCATGGGCCACTACGCCCAGAGCCGTTATTCCCTGCGCCTGTGGGACGTCGCTCAGGAATTCGTGCTGTGCGACAACTTCTTCCAGGGCGCCTTCGGTGGCTCGTTCCTCAATCACCAGTATCTGATCAGCGCCACCGCGCCGTTCTATCCGGATGTTGCAAATTCCGTGGCCAAATCACAGATCGCCGCGCTGCAAAGCGATGATCCCGCCGATCCTCGTCTCAAGCCGCTGGACGCATCGCCGGCCAGCGCCATGACCGGCCCACCGCAGTTCGGCCCGAGCGCATTGACCCCGGATGGCTTCGGCGTCAACACCCTCGCCCCGCCCTACTGGCCAACCTGGCTTCGCGACCCTGAGCGCCCGGCGTATTCGAAAGCGGATCTGCCCAACGTCATGGTGCCGCAGACCCACGAACACATCGGCGACAAGCTGTCGAAAAACAACATCGATTGGGCTTGGTACGCCGGCGCTTGGCAGGCGACGCTGGATCAATACAAGGACTCCGGTGGCATACCAAAGATTCCTAATTTTCAGTATCACCACCAGCCGTTCAACTACTTCAAGCAGCAAGGCCCGGAAAACCCGCAAGAGCGCAATAAACGCCTGCGCGATGCCGGCCTGGGCGACGAGTCGAGCAGCAATAAATTCTTCGCCGACGCCGAGGCCGGCCAGTTGCCTGCGGTGAGTTTCTACAAACCTCAGGGTAATCTGAACATGCACGCCGGTTATGCCGACGTGGCCTCCGGGGATCGGCACATCGTCCGCGCGCTGAAAGTCCTGCGCGAGAGCCCGCAGTGGCAAAACATGGTGGTAATCGTCACGGTCGACGAGAACGGCGGCTGGTGGGATCACGTCGCGCCGCCCAAGGGTGACCGCTGGGGTCCGGGCTCACGAGTACCGGCGCTGGTAGTGTCGCCGTTTGCACGCAAGGGCACGGTGGATCACACGGTCTACGACACGGCATCGATCCTGCGCCTGATTACCCGGGTATTCCAGCTCGAAACGCTCGACGGCCTCAAGCAGCGCGATGAGGCGATGATCGCCCGAGGGCAGAAACCGATGGGTGACCTGACCAACGCCCTGCATTTTCATGCCTGAAGTCGCACCCTGTGCAGCGCTGAAAAAAACTGCCATTGACGGCTTCTCTGCGCAACACGGCTGATCCACTATGAGGCGCCCCCGACCTATGGGGAACCCACGCTGAAAAGGATCTGAGCATGTTCAAAATCGCAGGACTCACGCCCACCGCCCTGACCCTCGCCGCGCTCACACTGAGCGCGGCCGCCCACGCCGATGTCGATCTGAAACTGGGCAGCACCGAACGCGTCACCCGCCTCTTCGCCTACCCCAACAACTGCAGCGTGATCTGCTACCGCAACTGGACCCTGGAACAGACCGTCGCCCATTACCTGACCCAGAGCGTGCAGCGCGACGGTTATGCCGCAGCGAAGGTCCTGGTGAAAACCGATAACGACCAGCTCTACGCTGAAATCAGTGGCGTGCCGAAGGGCTATGACAAGCCGTTGTCGGCGTTGCTCGACGCGGGAGATCTGGCCTACACCGGCGCCAGCAAGCTCAACGCCGACGGCAAGTGGGCGTACAGCTGGTATCTGTTCCTGCCACTGGGCATGGCGCTGGAAAATCGCAAGAGTGTCGAGTTGCTGCACTTCCCGCCAGACTATTCACTGACTCAAGCGCAGGATTATCTGCGCTCCAACACCACTGATCGCTGGGCAACACTACTCACCGACAACGGTATTCCGGCTGACCAGACGCCGGCCTTCCAGACCATCATTGACATCGCCCCGATCGCCGCGCCATCCAGCGCGGGCAAGGATCTGGAAGGTGTCTACGACTACTTCAAGGACTATCAGACCACGCTGGTCAAACAGTTCAGCCAGACCGCCGCCGGCACTACCTTGCCGATGGTGGCGTTCGGTGCGCCGGTGCGAAACTGGATCAAGCAGCAATACGGGCCGACTGTGAATGTGCTGGGCCTGGCGACCATCAGTCCGAGCGAAGGCGTGAAAGTGCCGGTACTGGGTTCAAACCATCCGAGCTACATCTGGTACGCCGCTGACCCGGCAAGCTACGACGGCGATGAGACCAAGGCGGATGCAGCCGGCCTGAAGGTCATGGGCCAGGATCTGAGCGCTGCCTGCTGGCAGGCCGGCATGGGCAGCAAACCGGGGAGCGATGCCCAAACCACGCTGACCAATTGCACTCAAACCTGGCAGGTGACGCAGAAAATCAAAACCTGCGAGCTGTTCTACACCTCGATCCGCAACCTGACTGCGGAACAAGCTGCAAGCAAGTGTGCGACGCCACCAATCAAGGCGCAGTTGCAGCAACTGAAGAGCGCATTGCCCGCCACCGCCATTCCCGCCCCACACCTGTAACCGGTGATATGTCTTCCCGTGTCAGCCTTTGCTGACGCGGGAATGCGCTCATTACGCCTGTCAGATCTGACAGTAGACCGCTACTGTCGCATACACGAAAATTCGATCCACAATCCGTTGCAGGACTGACATGACGTCAGCCAAAGGAAGTCGCAGCCCCTGACGACAAGGATCGTTATGAACAGCCATGCACTCGCCAGCGATGCTCGCGATACCGAAGGCATTTACCCGTTCGCCGGCCTGCCAGTTCGCCTCGGTTTTCCATCAAGTAGCGACTTCGAAATAGTCCTCGATAACCACTGCCATGCGGTGGCCATCGCCGCGCGCCGGGATTTTCCGCGTACCGGCCGCATGTGCCGGGTTTCCGGGCAATTGCTACCCTATCGCTGCCGACAGACTCGACAGCTGCTCTCAGGCATCCACGTCTACGACCCGCGCTTTTGCGGGCTGCTGGAACACGCTTGCGACCCGAACGTATTTCTCGACATGAGCGAGCTGTGGTTGTGGGCGTTGAAAGATATCCACAGGGGCGAGCGGCTGACCATCGATTACGCCGCCACCGAAGACAAACTGCTGCAACAGTTCGCCTGTGAGTGCGGCTCGACAAAGTGTCGCGGGTGGATCACAGGTTACGACGAACCACCCAGTATCGAAGGCCTCGCCTTTCTGCAACGCTTGTGGAGCCACTAGCGTCTCGCTGATTACGGCGCGCCAACCGGGCGCAAACGATATTGCGGCGGCAATTGTTCGAAACCACTGATGGTGGTGTTCAGACTTTTCCAGCGACCATCCTTGATGCCGTAGATGCAGCCGTGAATCGACAGACTCTGCCCGCGATGCCAGGCGTTCTGGATGATGCTGGTGTGCGCGACGTTGGCCACTTGCTGGATCACGTTGAGTTCGCACATGCGATCGACCTGTTCTTCTTCGGTCGGCAGCTTGGCCAGCTCTTCGCGTTTTTCGTAGTACAGATCGCGGATCGAGCGCAGCCAGCCGTCGATCAGGCCGAACTGGCGATCCTGCATCGACGCACGCACACCACCGCAACCATAGTGTCCGGTGACGAGGATGTGTTTGACCTTGAGTACGTCGACCGCGTACTGGATCACCGACAGGCAGTTAAGGTCGGTGTGCAGCACGACGTTGGCGACGTTGCGGTGCACGAACAGATCGCCCGGCAACATGCCGACGATTTCGTTGGCCGGCACGCGGGCGTCGGAACAGCCGATCCACAGGTATTCAGGGGTTTGCTGACGCGCCAGCTTGGCGAAGAAATCCGGGTCTTCCTTGGTGATCGCGTCAGCCCAACGCTCGTTGTTATCAATCAGGTCTTGTAAGTCATGCATGCTGTAAGGCCTCAAGAAAGATGCGCTGGTATGACAGACGACCACCCGTCGGGGTCACGCCGCCACCGCAAGTGATTTCATTGGAATTCTCGTGTGCCCGGTGAGTCCACCTAAGTAAGGCCCACAGTATGAGGATTTGCCATGACTGATTCACGACGCCCTTACGATGCGGTGCAACCGGAACCCATCGATGATAACGAAGACCGCATGGGTTCGGTGCATGAGCTGGATTTCGATGAAGACGAGCCGAGCGCGAAGATCGGTGATGAGATCCCGCAGCGTGAGCGCGAGCAGTTGATGCCCAACGAGCGCGTGCGTGAGGCGGGCATGACCGGGGCTTCGGTCAGTGATCATGAGCCGACGGACGATGACCTGAGCCCGGAAACGCTGATTCATGAAGACGGTGCGCGGGATGCCGAGGAAGCGGGTCAAGGCAATCAGGCGGATTGGGATTTGAGCATTGTCGATGAGGATGACATCGGCGGTGGCAATGGACTGGATGAAGCGGAGCTGGCGCAGCGGGATCCGCTGGATGGCAACCGCTAACAGACGCGCCTTCCCGTAGGCGCTGCCGAAGGCTGCGATCTTTTGATCTTGGTCATAACATCAAAAGCAAAAGATCGCAGCCTTCGGCAGCTCCTACAGGTCATTAGTCAACCAGGGTGCAGGCCATGACCACGGCGTCTTCACGCCCGCCCACCGCCGGATAATAATCCCGGCGCCGGCCAATCTCGTTGAAGCCATAACGCTCATACAACTTGAACGCGCCCGTATTGCTGTCACGCACTTCCAGAAAACATTCCCGCGCCGAAGCCGCATATGCCCGCGACATCAGATGCTCAAGCAACGTCAGCCCCAGCC
Organism: Pseudomonas sp. MYb2; assembly: GCF_002979955.1. Classification (NCBI taxonomy): domain Bacteria; kingdom Pseudomonadati; phylum Pseudomonadota; class Gammaproteobacteria; order Pseudomonadales; family Pseudomonadaceae; genus Pseudomonas; species Pseudomonas sp. MYb2. The sequence continues at coordinate 9,966 of NZ_PCQC01000016.1, read as the reverse complement.
CGCGCCCCTGATTCTCGGGTTTGACGGTGATATTGAGCAGATGCGCCTCATCCAGAATGATCTGTACCACGCCGTGACCGACCTGTTGCTCACCTTCGAACATCAGCCAGATCTGATACTTGCCCAGCCCATCGAGAAAGATCCCGCGAGTCCACGGATGGCTGTAAGCGGCGTACTCGATTTTCAGCACGGTTTCCAGATCCGCCTCGGTCATCGGGCGGAACGATACAGCGTCACTCATTCGATTCTTTCCAGCGCGCCATCAGCCGACGCATGGCTTGCCACACAGCGGCCTTGCGCTGTGGCTCTTCCATTAACAATTCCAGACCGGGAATGGCCCAGGCCGAACCCAGACCTTCGATCTGCAACTCACGATTGAACGCTTCGGCGTCCGCTTCACCGGCAAAACGCACCGCCGGCAGGCCAATCAGCCACAGGCAGGCGCACGGTGCGGCTTCGATTTGCACGGAAAGGAAACCCTGCACAAAGTCACGCGCCGCTTCCGGGCCCTGATCCATGGTGCCGCGATTGAGCCACGGCCAGCGCACCGGCTCGCCGACGATTTGCGGTGCATCCGGCAGACCGGCGGCACGCAGCATGTCTTTCAGCAGCAAATACGCCGGATCGCGGCTCTGGAACGGTTCGCCTGTGGGTAACTCGACCAGCAGCAGGCAGCGGCCGGCGCGCAATAATTGCAGGGCAAAACGCGGTGGCGGCACGGGTGCAGGCTTGGCGACGACTGGCGTGTCGTCCGCCTCTTCCACCGGTTTGGCGTTGGTTCGCGTGCTCGCCAGCGACGGGCGCGGCACTTCGATCTTCGGCCGTTCGCTCGGGCGCGCAACAGGCTGCACCGGCGCTTCGGCCTGAGGCGCGGGCAGCAACGGCACCTCTACCTCCGGCTCAGGCATGTCCAGCAGCTCGGGCCGCGACGGCGCGGCGAAGGGCAATTCGGTGCGCGGCAGCCAGTTGACCACCTGCATGGCGTTCAAATAGGCGCGGCGGCGGGACTCGATAAGCAAAGGGTCGGCCACTTGTGGATAACTGAAGTGCGCTGATTCTACCGCCCTTCGCTCAAGATCGCTTGCTGTTGATCGATAGCCTTTATCTTAGAAAATGCGACAGCCCGTCCCGAGAGTGAATCGCATCCTTCATGATGCAGTACAATCGCGTCTTTTTATTGCCAACCCGCCGGGCATTCCGATGATCGAACCCAAGCGCGTCTTGCGCGCCCTCGCTGAACACTGGGCACTTCTGGAGCCTTTGTGCGAGCACTTCGACCAAGGCACATTGAGCCTCAACGAATTGCGCGCGCAACTGGCCGCCCAACAACTGGACAGCACGCCACAGGACATCACCAGCCTGCTCGACGTGTGGATTCGCCTCGATATTCTGATTCCGGTGGCGAAAAGCCCGAACCGTTTCGAGCTGAACGCGCAGATCCACGACTTCCTCGCTTACCTGCGGCGTGAACACCGCTTGGGCCTGTGCCTGGAAATCGAAGCCTATCTGCGCCACCTCGAGCGTCTGGCCGGTTACATCCAGGACGCGTTCGAGGTTCGCGACGGTCACGACCTGGCCCGCCAGTTGCGCCTGCTCGACATGCGCGTGCGCGATGTGTTGAAGAAGCTCGACAACGACGAACAGGCGCTGGTGGCCGTGGCCGAACGGGCGAAGACCAGCGACCGGCAGATTCCATTGCGTCAGCGTTACGCTGAAGTACTGGCGACGTGGGACGAATACGTCGAGCCGATGATCGATCTGGTTAACGCCGACGGCGCCTTCGAACAAGGCGTGCGCAAGGTTGAAACCGTGCTGTTGAAGATGCTTAGCGAGCAGCAGCGCCTCGGCCATCTGGTCGATGACGACATGCTGCTGCGTACCCACGCGCGCATCCTCGAAATGCAGACCAGCGCCCAGTTGACCCTGCGCCACGCCCGCGAATTGCTGCTGCCACTGCGTGAAGAAGCGCGCCGGCACAACGCCGTGACCCGTGGCGCGGCGCTCGCCTTGGCGGCGATTCGCCGTAAAGGCATCGATGCCGTGCCGCAAGCGGCGATGCCACTGTTCACCCGCCCGCAAAGTACTTTCCTCGGCAGCGCCAGTCAGGTCGAAGCCTATGTTTACGCCTTGGCGCGTTTCGAGCCAAAACCGGCGCGTTTCCCCAAGGCGCACAAAACCCAGAAAGGCGAAGCCCCACGCGCCCCGCGCACCGTGCGCGAGATGGTCGACCGTTGCGAAGAAGCCCTGCCGATGCCGGATCTGATGACCTGGCTGCTGGAACAGGAACCGGACGGCGCCACCGACGAATTGCTTTACTGGTTCTCGCGCCTGTCGCGGGAAAAACGCTTCAAGCGCGAGCGTCTGGAACGCCGCGAATACCACACTCACGAGCACCAGGTCAGCCTGCGCTCCTTCGCCCTGCTCTCGGCCAGCGATATCGCCGTCGAGAATTCCGCGAGCATCCCCAATGCATCTTGATCTTTCCGAACTGTCACAACTCGCGCCGATCTTCCGCGAGCTGTTCAAGGGTTACCACGTCAGCCGTCGCGACCCGGAGCTGTACGCGCAACTGTCGAACTTCCAGGATCAATACCGCACGCTGTTCAAGGCGTTGGGTTTTGAACTGGTCTGCGACACCCGTGGTTTCTACTACTTCGTCCCGGACATGGCCGCTGCGGCGGTGAACAAGACCGCGCAGCGTCTGGCGTTGTTCACCTTCATCCTCGTCGAACACCTGGCCGATCAGGGCCGCGACCCGATTGCCGTGCTCGATGGCGGCAGCCTCGGCCGCGAAGAGTTGCCGTCGCTGCTGGAGAAATACCGCGACCTGTTCATTCAGGCCGAAGTGCAGACCGTCGAAGAACTCGAAGAAAAGATCATGCGCCGCATGACTCAACTCGGTTTTGCCAGCGAAGAAAACGGCGTGTACCGCTTCCTGCCGCCGATGCACCGTTTCCTCGACGTGTGCCTGTCGGTGCAACAAGACCGCGACTTGGCAGCCAGCGTGCACAGCGTATTGCCGCTGCCAGCGCCGGTGCTGATCGACGAAGCCGCGGAAGCCAAATTCCTCGAAACCGACGATCCGCTCGATCTCACCGAGTTTGACGAAGAAAGCGAAGAAGACGCACTGGCCCGCGCCATTGCCGAAGAACAGGAGTCCGACGCATGAGCCAGGAACGCTACGGCATCCGCCGCTTTGCTCTTTTGAACACCGCCGGTTACAGCCTCGGCCTGTTCCCGCTGGAAGAACCGTTGTCGGTTTACGGCGCGAACAACCTCGGTAAATCGGCGTCGATCAACGCGCTGCAATTCCCGATTCTAGCGCGCATGTCGGACATGAGTTTCGGCAAATACAGCCTCGAACAATCGCGGCGCTTCTACTTCGCTTCCGACACCAGCTACATCCTTGTCGAAGTGAATCTGCCCCACGGCCCGCACGTGATCGGCGTGGTCGGTCGCGGTCCGGGCGGTGGTTTCGGTCACCAGTTCTTCGCTTACGCCGGCAAGCTCGATCTGGCGCATTACCAGAAGAACGACACCTGCCTGCGCCAGAAGGAGCTGTTCAGCAACCTTGAAAAAGAAGGCCTGAAAGCCTACGAACTCAAGCCTGACGAACTGCGCCGTTTGCTGGTGGGTGGTCACACCTCGATTCCGTTGGACTTGACGCTGATCCCGCTGCGCTCCACCAGCGAACAGAGCCTGAAGACCTTCCGCGCGCTGTTCATCAACCTGCTGCACATGCGCGAAATCACCGCGGCCAAGCTCAAGCAATTGTTCCTCGATGCCTTCGAACACAGCCTGCGCTCCGGCAGTGTCGATTACATCGCCGCGTGCGAAGAAGCCTTCCGCGACGTGCGCCGGATGGAACAGGACTACAACTCGCTGGTCGCTGCCGGCCCATTGGTTGAAGCCTTGGCCAATGGCGTGAAACAGCGCGACGTGCTGCGCGGCAAACTGCATCGCCTGTCACCGCTGCTCGACTCGTTGCTCGGCACCTGGTCGGACTACGCCAGTGCGCGCAAAGAAGAGCTGACCATTCAGGCCGACCACTACCGTGGTGAGCAGGACAGTCTGCAAAACGATCAACGCGGTGGCACCCAGGAACTGATGCGTCTGGAGCGGGAAATTTCCGGCATCCAGCGCTGGCTCGGCGAGTTGTCGGTGTTGAAGAATCGCTTCGCCCTGGTCGATGACGTCAAAGTGCTCGAGCAACAATTGCTCGCGGCCAAAGACGCGCACGATGAATTGGCCGGTGCCTTGGCGCAATCCCGCCAGTTCAGTGCCGAAGATCTGGAAGAGCGCGTACGCGATCTGGAAAAACGCCTGAAGTCGGTGAAGCAGCAACTCGATCACGCCGACAACAACAGCTACGCCCGTCTGCGCGAAGAGTTCTCGCAGCAGGACGTCGAGCGCTTGATGCGGCTGTTCAACAGCGCGCTGTTCAGCCTGCCGCTGGGCGAACACGGCATCACCCTCGACGAAGATGGCGCGTGGGTCAAATCGGTTGAGCTGATCCTCGATGGCTTCAAAGGCGAGCGTTTCGAAGTGCCGGGCCTGTCGATCGACATCTCGAATATCGAGCCGCCAGCGCTGCAAGCCTTGGCTGACCGCGCGGCATTGCGCGATCAGAAAGAGCGTCTGGAAAAAGAGCTCAAGCAACTGAAAACCCAACAGGCTGTAGCCGCCGACCGCGCCGCGAGCAAGACCCAGACCGAAGCGCTGTACCAGCAAGTGCTGGACGCGCAGAAAGCCCTGGAAGATTTCCGCCGCACGCAGACCCTGAGCGCCGAAGAAAGCGACAAGCTCGAGCAACTGGCGCAGATGGAAGGCGCGCAGGACGAACTCAAGCGTTCCAGCGATGCCTTCACCGAACGCGTCCAGCAACTGTCGGCCAAGTTGCAACTGGTCGGCCGCCAGATCGCCGACATGGAAGCCAAGCAACGTACCCTCGACGATGCGCTGCGCCGTCGTCAGCTGCTGCCAGCGGATCTGCCATTCGGTACGCCGTTCATGGATCCGGTCGACGACTCAATGGACAACCTGCTGCCGCTGCTCAACGACTATCAGGACAGCTGGCAAGGTCTGCTGCGCGCCGACGGTCAGATCGAAGCGCTGTACGCGCAGGTGCGTCTGAAAGGCGTGGCCAAGTTCGACAGCGAAGACGACATGGAGCGCCGTCTGTCCCTGCTGATCAACGCTTACGCGCACCGCACCGATGAAGCGCTGACGCTGGGCAAGGCCCGTCGTGCAGCGGTTACCGACATCGCTCGAACCCTGCGCAACATCCGCAGCGACTACGACAGCCTCGAGCACCAACTGGCGCTGTTCAACCGCGAGATCAACAAGCGTCAGGTCTCCAACCTGCAGAGCTTCCGCATCGTCCTCGCGCCGAACAAGGAAGCCCTCAAGCACATCGACCAGATCATCCACAGCGCCGGTCAGTACGAAGAAGGCGAAACCCTGTCGGTGTTCGACCTGAGCCAAAGCGCCGAGCAGGACAACAAGAACGAAGAAGCCAAGGAATATCTGGCACGGTTGGTGGCGGCAAACCACAACCAGCTCGGCCTCAAGGATTTGTTCGAACTGGCGTTCGAGATCACCAAAGTCAACGGCCAGCCGGTTATCCACACCGACATCGACGGCGCGGCGTCCAACGGCACGACCATGACCATCAAGGCGCTGACCAACATGTACTTGTTGCTGCACTTGATGGATCGCGATCAGGCCGGCCGCGTGCGTCTGCCGTACTACCTCGACGAGGCGGCGGACATCGACGAGAAGAACCAGGCCGCGCTGCTGGAAACCAGCCTGCAACTGGGCTTCGTGCCGATTCTGGCGAGCGTGAAGCCGCAGGTCTGCGCCAGTGTCGCAATCGACCTGGAAGGCGGCAGCGGCCCGGCGGGGATCTACATTGATGAGGCGGACTGGAAATACATCCGTCGCCACGATGTGGTGAAGGCGACGTTGAATGTTGAGGCAGATGAACCGGAGCTGGATGCGGTTTGATCGGCGTTAACTGAAAGGCAAAAAAAGGGCCGCGATCTGATGGGATCGCGGCCTTTTTTATGCTTGGGATTTGTGTTGATTTTGCGGGCGTTATCGCGAGCAGGTTCACTCCTACAGTTGGAATGCGTTCCCCTGTAGGAGTGATCCGGCTCGCGATGGCGCCACTTCAGACACCACAGAATTACTTACCGAGCGAAATCTTCGGCGCCCACGTCAGCCACTCATCCTCAAACTTGTCGAACAACGGGAACGTCTGCTCAGCCCGCGCCTGGCTGCCCATGCGCTCGCCGTCCGGTGTAGCGAAAGCAATCCCGCCTTGAATCGCCGTTTCCAGCGACTCGGTTCGCACCGTCAAGCCGTTGAACAAACCAATATCAAAGCCTACGCCGCTGGTGTTCCAGAAGCGGCTGCCGCTGCGCACCAACGGCGCGTATTTCGGCTCGATCAGAATGTGCACCAACACACGATCAGCGGTCTGGCCCAGCTCATAGCCCGTCACCTTACCCACGGTGATTTCGCGGTAAGTGACCGGCACACCCGGTTTCAGCGAACCCCGACGCGCCGCACTCAACACCAGACTCAGCCCCGCCTCTTGTTTGGTCACTTCCGGCGCAGCGGCCAGCGCAGTGAAGTTATTCTGCGGGCCGAGGTTCTTGGCTGCCGGCTGCACTTCGATGTACTTGCCCGTCACCAGGGTTTCCAGATTCTCTGTCTTGATCAGCCCTAACTCCGGTTTGACCACCCAGAACTGACTGCCAACCCGGGCAATCTTCTCCGGCACCTCAGTGATGCGCGCGGTGAGGATGACCGATTGCAGGTCGTCAGTCAGATCGACGCTTTCAATCTTGCCGACGTCCAGTCCCTTGAAACGAACCGGCGTGCCACTGCTGAGACCATCAGCGCGATCGACTTTGATCGTCACTACGCTGCCTTTTTTACTGGCGTCGTCATGATTGGCGAACAGACGGAAACGCGGGATGCGCTTCTGCAACGGCGCCTTGGCTTGCGGCGTTTCGAAGGCGATGCCGCCAGCCATCAAGGTTTGCAGCGACTCACTCTTGACCTGAATCCCGCCGGTCAAACCGCCGGTCAGGGTGACTCCGCTGACGTTCCAGAAACGCGTCGAAGCGTTGACCAGACTTTCGTATTCCTTCTCGATGTGCACACCGACAATGATCTGCTTGCGCGTCTTGGAGAACTGATAGCTCTGCACCGAACCGACCTTGACCTGTTTGAACAGAATCGGACTGCCGACATCGATGGAGCCGAGGGTGTCAGTGAACAACACCAGGTGCAGCCCCGGTGAACGCAGATCCAGCGGCGGCGCTTTCGGCCGCGCCTCGAATTCGCGTTTCGGTGCCGCGCCCTTGTCACCCGGGCGCACGGCAATGTAGTTACCTTTCACCAGCGCTTCCAGACCGGTGATCCCGGCAAGGGAAATCGACGGTTTGACCACCCAGAACTGCGTACCGTCAACCAGATAGTCTTCAGCCAGTGGATCGAGGGTCAGTTCGGCTGTAGCGCTGTTCAGATCCGGATCGACCTTCAGCGCTTTGAGGTTGCCGACCTGAATGCCTTTGTACATCACCGGCGTACGGCCAGCCTGCAGGCCTTCGAAGTCGCTGAGTTTGACCTTCACACGAATCCCGGCAGCGGCGGCGTCGAAGTCCTCATAGAGTCGGAACGGCAGGCTTGGATCGGTCGGCGGACTGTCCTTGCGATTTTCCGGCGTGGCGAAAGCGATACCGCCGGCGACGATGCTGGCCAGTGACTCACTGCGTACTTTTACGCCGGACAGGTTGGCATCGATGCTGATGCCGCTGGCGTTCCAGAAACGCGTGTGTTTACGCACCAGTTTGGCGTAGGTCGGCTCGATGAAGACTTTGAGTTCGACAGTGCTCTGGTCTTCGGAAAGCAGATAGCTTTTGACCTGGCCGACTTTGATCTGTTTGTAGAACACCGGACTGCCACGGTTCAACGAGCCAAGACGATCAGCCTTGATGGTCAGGTGCAGACCGGGCTTGGCATCGGACAGCGGCGGTTCTTCGGCCAACGCTTTGAACTTGCGGATCGGCTCGCCTTCGCCGGGGCTGATGGCGACGTAGTTGCCCGACACCAAGGTCTCCAGCCCAGTGATACCGGCCAAGGTCACGCTCGGCTTGACCAGCCAGAAGCGCGTGCTGGTCTTGAGGTATTGCTCAACGTCCTTGTTCATCTCGACGGTGGCGATCACACCTTTTGAGTTGCCTTCATCGTCGAGCTTGAGCGTCTTGACCTTACCGACCGGCATGCCTTTGTACATGACCTCGGTCTTGTTGGCCTGGATGCCTTCGCCGCTTTCAAAGCGGATCTGAATCTCGATACCGGTTTCGGAATAGGCACGCCAACCGAGCCAGCCACCGATGATCAGCGCGATCAGAGGCAGGACCCAGATGGCAGACCAGTTCGAAGCCGGTCGGGTTTTCGCTACGGGCAAATCAGTCATGGTCGTCGTCCGACTCCGTGTTATCCCAAATCAGTCGGGGATCGAAAGTTACTGCGGCGAGCATCGTCAGGATCACCACACTGGCGAAGGCGATGGCGCCAAGATTGGCTTCGACACTGGCAAGCCGGCCGAAGTTGACGACCGCCACCAGAATGGCGATCACAAAAATATCGAGCATCGACCAGCGGCCAATGAACTCGATGAAACGGTACATCCAGATGCGCTGACGAGCGGACAACGGCTGACGTCGTTGCACTGAAAACAGCAGCAGCGCGATACCGACCAATTTGAAGGTCGGCACCAGAATACTGGCAATAAACACCACCGCAGCAATCGGAATCATGCCGTGCTGCACCAACTGGATCACGCCGGACATGATGGTGCTCGGATCACCCTGCCCCAAAGAACTGACAGTCATGATCGGCAAGACATTGGCCGGAATATAGATAATCGCGGCCGTAATCAGCAGCGCCCAGGTGCGTACTAGACTGTTCGGACGGCGAGCGTGAACCAGCGCACCGCAGCGGGTGCAGGTTTGCTCCTCGGTGTCCGCTTCCTGCCTGTTCAACTCGTGGCATTCGGTACAGACCAGAATGCTCGCATCAATCGCCCGCATGAGCGTCCTCTCCTGATAACGCCTGCCAGATCTGATGCGGTGACATCACCACTTCCAGCCAGACCTGCACCAATAACAAACCGATGAAGCACGCTAACCCCAAGCCTGCGGTGATGGCCGCCATGTCAGCCAGTTTGACGATCGCCACCAAAACGCCCATGAGGTAAACCTCCAGCATTCCCCAGTCTTTGAGGTGGTGGTAGATACGGTAAAGCAGCAAACCGTAGCTGCGCCCGACGTTGAAGCGAATCGTCAGCAAAACGAACAACTGGCACAGCAACTTGAGCAGCGGAATGGCCATGCTGCACAGGAATACGACAATCGAAACGCCTTGCATGTCGGTGTTGAACAAACCGAGTACGCCGCTCCACACCGTATCCTCAGACGATTGCCCGAGGATATTGAGTTGCATGATGGGTAAAAAGTTTGCCGGGATGTACAACAGCAATGCTGCGATCACCAAGGCAAGGCTGCGCTGCACCACGTTATGGCGATGGGCGTACAACTCATAACCGCAGCGTGGGCAGAGGGCTTTCTCGCCGTGGGCAAGTTTCGGCTTGCGCATCAGCAGGTCGCACTCGTGACAGGCCACCAGGTCTTCCAGCGGTAAATCTGACAGCCCTGGGGCGTCAACCGATTCTGACATAAAGGCTCTGGCTCCGAATAAGGTGGGGCTATTCTAGTGTTCTGATTCGAAAATAACTGTGCAAATTTGTTCGCCGTCGCAAGCAAAACTTTTTCGCGGGCAAAACAAAACCCCAACTGCTTTCGCAATTGGGGTTTCGGAATTTAATCTTGACGATGACCTACTCTCACATGGGGAAACCCCACACTACCATCGGCGATGCATCGTTTCACT
>NZ_PCQC01000015.1:11289-150622 GCF_002979955.1 Pseudomonas sp. MYb2 | reverse complement strand
GCCGAGCCAAAAGCACGAATTCTGAACGAAGCTGCACGGTGGACACCTCTTCCCAGGACACAGGTCATCTCCTTGGTGATGAGCAATGTGTCTATTAAAATGTGTCCACCATGTCTCCGAACACCCGTCCACCATGTGTCCGGTACATACACTCCCAAAGGGAGAGGGGACTGATTGGGGGATGCTGCGAAACTCCGCCGACCTGATAGTGCTGCTGTGAATCCATAATCGACAGGACTCATAGGCAAGGATTGATTTGAATCCATAACCGATGCATGAACTGGCAAGGACTGCTTTGAATCCATAATCAACCCGGTCTTTCAGGTCGATGTACCTCTAAATACACCTCGATCGGCTCCCTCTCCCTCCGGGAGAGGGCTGGGGTGAGGGTCTGCTTCTAGGGTTCCAGTCCGATCCCACGCAAGATCACACTCGTCACCGTCTGCACCGCCCGCTCAAACTGCATGTCCGACAGCGGCTGATGCTCGTTGAGAATATTCACCTGATGATCAAAGTCGGCGTAATGCTGTGTCGACGCCCAGATCATGTACAGCAAACTCGAAGGCTCCACCGGCAGAATCCGCTTGTCCTCGACCCACTGCCGAATCTTCGCCTCCTTCATCTTCGCCCAGTCATACAGGCTGACATCCAGCGCCTCGCCCAGCGTCGGCGCGCCGTGGATGATTTCGTTGGCCCAGACTTTCGAGCCGTACGGGCGGCTGCGCGAGTGGTTCATCTTGGCGCGGATGTAACTGCTCAACACCACGCGCGGGTCGTCGAACATCTCGAAGCACAGCGCGTCCTGTTTCCACACTTCCAGCAGATCAAACAGCACCGCGCTGTACAGCTCGCTCTTGGTGCTGAAGTAGTAATGCAGGTTGGAACGCGGCAGTTGCACCTCGGCGGCAATATCCGCCATGGCGGTGCCACCGAAGCCTTTTTCGGCGAAGACTTTCTCCGCAGCCAGGAGGATTTTTTCGACGTTACTGCGACGAATCTCGATCTTGTGATTGCCCATGAGGGCTCCCTGACAACAGCGTTGCCCAAGACTAGCATCCGCTCTGGTGCGCGGGCTAACGCTGTAAACAAAACTTCGTACTGACGCGGCTGGATGGCTAAACTGAGGCTCTTCGATCCTGTCTCAGAGGTATCTACGATGCTGTTCAAGAACGTCTTGACCACCACTACCCTGCTCGCTTCACTGTTCGCCGCATCCTCGGTATTCGCCCACGCTCACCTGAAAAGCCAGACCCCGGCCGCCGACAGCACCGTCGCCGCCCCGGCCGATTTGCGCCTGACCTTTTCCGAAGGTGTCGAGGCCAGTTTCACCAAAGTCACCGTGACCAAGGATGGCGCGCCGGTCGCGATCAAGCCGCTGACCACCGAAGGCGACAAGAAAACCCTGATCGTCACCCCGGCCGCACCGCTGAGCGCTGGCGAATACAAAGTCGAATGGCACGCGGTGTCGGTCGATACGCACAAAAGCGAAGGCGCTTATCAGTTCAAGGTTGGCCAGTAATTCATGAGTGAAGCGCTGGTGCTGTGCCGCTTTGTGCATTTCATCGTGGTGTTGATGCTGTTCGGGCCCTGGCTGTTCAGGCCGTTGCTGCTCAAGGATGAAGCGCCGCAAGTGGACCGGCACCTGGCGCGACTGGCGCGTTGGCTGGCTGCTGTGGCGCTGCTCAGCGGAATTGCCTGGGCACTTTTGATTACTGCGAGCATGGCCGGTTCGGCAGCGGCGGCGTTTGATCCGGACACAGTTTCGCTGGTGCTGGGCCACACGTTTTTTGGTCAGGTGTGGCGTTGGCATCTGCTGATCAATGCTGTGCTGTTGGCGTTGCTGTTCACACCTTGGCGTTCAAGCACGCCATTGCGATTGGGCTTGAGCGCGTTGTTGCTGGCGACCCTGGCACCGGTCGGGCATGGGGCGATGCTCAACGGGCTGAGTGGGCAATTGCTGATTCTCAACCAGATCGTGCATCTGACCTGCGTGGCCGCGTGGCTCGGCGGACTGTTGTTGCTGGTGCTGATTCTGCGTCAGCCGACGGAGCCGATGCCGGCGATTTTGCGGCGTTTCAGCGGGGTCGGTTATGCGCTGGTCGCCGGGCTGCTGATCACCGGTTTGATCAACGTGCGCGTGTTGACCGGCCAGTGGTGGCCGACGCCGTTGTTCAGCGGGTTTGCCTTGATTCTGCTGATCAAGGCAATGATTGTGCTGGCGATGCTCGGGTTGGCATTGTTCAACCGCTTGCGCATCGATGACTGCGAACAACGAATGGGCACCCTGCGACGCAGCGTGATGCTTGAATGGTTGCTCGGCATTGGCGCCGTAGCCGCCGTCTCGCTACTCGGCACCCTGCCCCCGATGATCACTGGATAAACACAGTTCAAATGTGGGAGCGAGCCTGCTCGCGAAAGCGGTGTGTCAGATAAAGAAATGTGACTGATACGACGCTTTCGCGAGCAGGCTCGCTCCCACAAGGTTATGCATTGGGTCAGTGGGGTTGGGTGTCGCCGGCTGCGGTATCGATGCTGACCACCACCGACATCCCCGGACGCAACCGTTCCTCTTCCTGCTGATCAGGATCAATAGTGATCCGCACCGGCACCCGCTGAGCAATTTTCACAAAGTTGCCGGTGGCGTTATCCGCCTGCAACAAGGCAAATTCAGACCCCGTGCCCGGCGAAATATGCTGCACGTGCCCGGTGAATTTGCGGTGGTTCAACGCATCGACGGTGAAGCGCACCGGTTGCCCGACGCGCACGTTATCCATCTGGGTTTCCTTCATGTTGGCGATCACCCACTTCTGGTTCGGCACCAACGCCATCAACTGCGCCCCGGAGTTGACGTAGGCGCCAAGGCGCACGCCGATCTGCCCGAGCTGACCGTCACGCGGGGCGACGATGCGCGTGTTCGACAGATCGATCCGCGCCAGTTGCACCGCCGCTTCGGCGCTGGCCACCGCCGCTTCCAGCGAGCCGCGATTGACGATCACCGTTTGCAGATCCTGCCGGGCGATTTCCAGATTGGCCTTGGCTTGCGCCACCGCCGCAATGCTTTGCGCATTGGCTGCGAGTGCCACATCCATCTCACGCTTGGACACTGAACCGTCGCGTACCAATTCCTGATTTCGGCGCAGATCGGCCTCGCTTTTGCGCAATTGCGCTTCGCTGTCGGCCTGCACGGCCTGACGCAATTTTATCGTCGCCTCGGCGCTGTTGCGTTGCTGCACCACGTTGGCCAGGGAAGCCTTTTGCACCGCCAGTTGCGCCAACGACTGATCGAGGCGCTGCTGATAGATGCGGTCGTCCAGACGCACCAGCAAATCCCCGGCCTTCACGTACTGGAAATCCTGCACCGGCACTTCATAGACATAGCCGGCGAGCTGCGGGCCGATGATCGTTACCTGCCCGCGCACCAGTGCGTTTTCCGTGGTCTCGACCGCGCTGCTGAACGGCGGCAATTGCCAGGCATAAAGCACGATCAGCACGCCAACGATGGCAATCGCGGCGAAGCCCAGCGAAGAGATGATCCGCACTCGCAGCGAGCGTGGCTCGGTGTTCGGCGATGACGGCGGCGCCACACCCTCGGGCGTCGCGGCAATGGCATTGGTGGTCGTGGTGGTCGGTTCGGTCATGAAGAAGTGGCACCGCTCGAAGGTGTGGATGGCGCAGGGGCGACGGCTTTGGTGGTGCTCATCAGCCACAGCGCACGAATGGACAGCCAGATCATGGTCAGCACCGCAATCACGGCGATCAGCATGAACACGTCGTTATAGGCCAGCACGTTGGCCTCACGGGTAGCGGCATTGGACAGGGTGCGAATACCCGCGAGATTGCGCAGGCTCGGATCGGCCAACAGCGAACCGTACGCCGAGCCGCCGCTCTGCACGCGTGCTGCCACTAAAGGGTCAGACAGCGTCAGATGCTCAACGATTTGACTGGAATGAAATTTTTCCCGGACGATCTGGAAAGTTCCCAGAAGCGCTGCGCCAAGCAGGCCGCCAAGGTTATTGCAGATCCCGAACAGCACGGAAAAACTCACCAGGTTACGCGGATTGGTCAGCACGTTGCGCGTGCCGAGAACCATGGTCGGGCCGAGGAAAAACGTGCTGCCGAAGGCCAGCAGGAACTGGCTGAAATACAGGTTCTGCGGGCGGGTCAGGTTGTTGGAAAAACTGTCCATCACCGACCCGGTGGCCATCAGACCCAGGGAGATGATCAGCGGCATCAACAGGTGTTTGGGGTCGATCGTCAGTGCACTGGTCAACAGCCCCGCGACGCTGCCAATCAGCATGACCACGTACAGGCTGTGCAACTGCTCGTAGCCCATGTTCAGGTTTTGCATGAAGCCCACCGCCCCGGTGGACTGCTCCGAGGTGACCATACGAATCAGGGTCACCGCCAGCGCCAGGCGGATCATCGTTCCGCTGCCAAGCCAACGGGTCATCAGCATCGGGTTGCTACGGTTATGTTCGATGGCCAGGCCGGCGAGAATCAGCGCGATGGACGAAGCCAGGGCAACACCGATCCAGTCCGCCTCCAGCCACCAGTCAATCCGCCCCAGCGACAGCACCGCGCACAACAACGCCACGCCCGTAGCGAGAATCGCGAAGGTCAGAAAATCGAGTTTTTCGAAGGTTTTGAAACGATCGCCCGGCGGCAACTTGAGCATCAACACGCAACCGAGCGACAGCAGCGCCATGCCCAATTCGAACAGGTACAAGCCACGCCACTCGGCAATCTGCAACAAGTCTTCGGAGAACAAGCGCGCCAGCGGCAACGCCAGTTGCGAGGTGCCAAGACCCAGCACCAGCGCCTTCATCCGCCATTTCGCCGGGAATGCCTGGACCATGTAATACAGGCCCAGCGAACTCAGCGCCGCGCCCACCATGCCGTGCGCCGCACGCACTGCGACGGCGGAATTCAGATCGTTGACGAACAGATGGCCGAAGGTCACCAGCGCATACAGCACCAGGAACACTTCAGTGAATGCGCGCAAACCGAACTGCTGGCGAAACTTCACCAACAGCAGGTTCATCGACACGTTGGTCATCACATACGCCGCCGGCAGCCAGGCCATTTCTGCGGTGGTTGCGCCGAGGGCGCCCTGCAGATACGTCAGGTTGGCGACCACCAGCGAATTACCCAAACCACCGGTCAATGCCACCAGCACACCGACCAGCGCATAGGCCAGGCGCTTGGGATTGGAGTGCAACGGCGTCGAGGGGGAACCGGGCAGACTGGGCTTTTCGTGGGGCTGCCAGTTGCGCGGGGCGTATTGATCCATGGAAAGGCCTTGTGCGGAACGTGGGTGAAGTTTGCCGCAAATTCACCGGTAACACACATCCCATGGACAACACAGATCCTTGTAGGAGCTGTCGAGTGAAACGAGGCTGCGATCTTTTGATCCTGTTTTTTTAAAAAGCCAGATCAAAAGATCGCAGCGTGCCGCAGCTCCTACAAAGTGATCTGCGTCGCGACGGCAAGTCATCGTATAACTTGCTGTTGACATTCCGGCAAAACCTAGGAAATATCCGCAGCCATGTTGTACGACGACGTATGACAAATAATAAAAACAACAAACGAAACAGGGAGCGTCACAGTGAGCACACTTGTCCGCAATTCCGTCCGCCCAACTCGCTTCTCCAACCGTTCCACCCTGAGCCTGATCGGCTGCAGCAGCCTGGCCCTCGCCCTACCGATGAGCGCCGATGCCGAAGGCTTTCTCGAAGACAGCAAAGCCACGCTGAACCTGCGCAACGCCTACTTCAACCGCAACTTCGTCAACCCGGCCAATGCCCAGGGCAAGGCCGAAGAGTGGACGCAGAACTTCATCCTCGACGCCAAATCCGGCTTCACCCAAGGCACCGTCGGTTTCGGTCTCGATGTGCTGGGGATGTATTCGCAAAAGCTTGATGGCGGCAAAGGCACCGGCGGCACGCAACTGTTGCCGATCCACGATGACGGGCGTCCGGCGGATAATTTCGGCCGCCTCGGCGTGGCGTTGAAAGCCAAGGTCTCGAAGACAGAATTGAAGGTTGGCGAATGGATGCCGGTGCTGCCGATCCTGCGCTCCGACGATGGCCGCTCCCTGCCGCAGACCTTTCGCGGCGGCCAGATCACCTCCACCGAGATCAATGGCCTGAGCGTCTACGGCGGTCAGTTCCGCGGCAACAGCCCACGCAACGACGCGAGCATGGAAGACATGTCGATGAACGGCCGCGGCGCGTTCACATCAGACCGCTTCAACTTCGGCGGCGGCGAATACACCTTCAACGACAAGCGCACCCTGGTCGGCGTGTGGTACGCCGAACTCAGCGACATCTACCAACAGCAGTATTTCAACCTCAGCCACAGCCAGCCGTTGGGCGACTGGACCCTGGGCGCCAACCTCGGTTTCTTCACCGGCAAGGAAGACGGCAGCGCCCAGGCCGGCGACCTCGACAACAAGACCGCGTTCGCCCTGCTTTCGGCCAAATACGGTGGCAACACCTTCTACGTCGGCCTGCAAAAACTCAGCGGCGACGACGCGTGGATGCGGGTCAACGGCACCAGCGGCGGCACCCTCGCCAACGACAGTTACAACGCCAGTTATGACAACGCCAAGGAACGCTCGTGGCAGTTGCGTCACGACTACAACTTCGTCGCCCTCGGCGTTCCCGGCCTGACGCTGATGAACCGCTACATCAGCGGCGATAACGTGCACACCGGAACAATTACTGACGGCAAGGAATGGGGCCGCGAGTCGGAACTGGCCTACACCGTGCAAAGCGGGCCGCTGAAGAACCTCAACGTGAAATGGCGTAACGCAACGATTCGCCGGGACTTCAGCACCAACGAGTTCGATGAGAACCGGATCTTTATCAGTTATCCGATTTCGTTGTTGTAAAGCCAGTCGCCACACCGAGTTTCCCTGTGGGAGCGAGCCTGCTCGCGAAGGCGGCGTGTCAGTCGATGCAAGTGTTGCCTGGACCGGCCTCATCGCTGGCAAGCCAGCTCCCACAGGATTTTGTGGTGAATGCAGTAATTGAAAACAACGCTGATACCTGTGGGAGCTGGCTTGCCAGCGATGGCGGCGGCAGATTCACCATTGATGTTGATTGACACAGCGCTTTCGCGAGCAGGCTCGCTCCCACATGGGATTGCATTGCAAATACGGAACGGTGGTGATCGAAAAGACAACCGGGCCTTCCGTCATCTACACCAAAAGTCGCGTTGACAAGTTCCGGAAACCCTACCGATACTTCAGCGCAGTCATACGACAACCTACAACAACCCTAATAACAATATGTCCAGGGATTGCCATGACGTCTACCTCTACTCCCCGCGCTCCATTCAATCGCCTGCTGCTGACCGGCGCTGCCGGTGGCCTGGGCAAAGTTCTGCGCGAACGCCTGCGCCCTTATGCCAACGTGCTGCGTCTGTCCGACATCGCCGCCCTCGCTCCGGCTAGCGATGAGCGCGAAGAAATCGTCGTCTGCGACCTCGCCGACAAACACGCCGTGCACCAATTGGTCGAAGGCGTCGATGCAATCCTGCACTTTGGTGGCGTCTCCGTTGAGCGCCCGTTCGAAGAAATCCTCGGCGCTAACATTTGCGGCGTCTTTCACATCTATGAAGCCGCGCGCCGACATGGCGTGAAGCGGGTGATCTTCGCCAGCTCCAACCATGTGATCGGCTTCTATAAACAGGACGAGCCGCTCGATGCCAGCTCCGCCCGCCGCCCCGATGGCTACTACGGATTGTCCAAGTCTTACGGCGAAGACATGGCCAGTTTCTACTTCGATCGCTACGGCATCGAGACCGTCAGCATCCGCATCGGCTCCTCGTTCCCCGAGCCGCAAAACCGTCGAATGATGCACACCTGGCTGAGCTTCGACGACCTCACGCAATTGCTCGAACACTCGCTGTACACGCCGAACGTCGGTCACACGATTGTCTACGGCATGTCCGACAACAAGGACGTCTGGTGGGACAACCGCTTCGCCAGCCACCTCGGTTTCGAAGCGAAGGACAGCTCGGAAGTGTTCCGTGAAAAAGTCGAAGCGCAACCCATGCCGGCCGCCGATGACCCGGCGCGGATCTATCAGGGCGGCGCCTTTGTCGCGGCAGGTCCGTTCGGCGACTGATCACTCTGATAACGACGCAAAGGAATGAGTATGCAAGCCGAATTGATCGTCGATGCCCGCAACGCCGTAGGCGAAAGCCCGGTCTGGGTGGCAGAGGAAAATGCGCTGTACTGGGTAGATATTCCCAACGGCGGCCTGCAACGCTGGAGCGCCGACACTGGGCATGTGCATGCCTGGAAAACCCCGCAAATGCTCGCCTGCATTGCCCGCCACAGCCGTGGCGGCTGGGTGGCCGGCATGGAAAGCGGATTCTTCCATCTGCACCCGCACAGCGACGGCAGCCTCGACAGTGAGTTGTTGGCCAGCGTCGAGCACAGCCGCCAAGACATGCGTCTGAACGATGGTCGCTGCGACCGTCAGGGCCGGTTCTGGGCTGGCAGCATGGTGTTGAACATGGGCCTGAATGCCCCCGAAGGCCGGCTCTATCGTTACGGCGCCGGGCAGTCTGGGGTGGTCGAAGCGCAACTCGACGGTTTCATCGTGCCCAACGGCCTCGGTTTCAGCCCCGACGGCAAGACGATGTACCTGTCCGATTCGCATCCCGACGTGCAACTGATCTGGGCGTTCGATTACGACACGGACACTGGCACACCGTCGAATCGTCGCGTTTTCGTCGACATGAACCATTTCCCCGGTCGCCCCGATGGCGCTGCCGTGGACGCCGAAGGTTGTTACTGGATCTGCGCCAACGACGCCGGCCTCGTCCATCGCTTCACGCCGGATGGGCGCCTTGACTACTCGCTGCCCGTACCGGTGAAAAAACCCACCATGTGCGCCTTCGGTGGCAGCGGGATGGACACCTTGTTCGTCGCCTCGATCCGTCCCGGCGATGACCGCGATCCGCAATCTCTGGCCGGCGGCGTGTTCGCCTTGAAGCCAGGCGTCAAAGGCCTTCCGGAACCCTTGTTCAACGATTGGCTTTAAACCCTCTGCTGCACCGCTGCGCCTTGAACACAACAATAACAAGACTGGAGACTCACCCCCATGAACTTCAAACGCACCTTGCTCGCCGCTGCACTTCCACTGATGTTCACCTTTGCCGGTGCCGCTCAGGCGCTGGAACTCAAATTCGCTGACATTCACCCCGCCGGTTACCCGACCGTCGTAGCCGAAGAAAGCATGGGCAAGACCCTGACCAAAGAATCCAACGGCGAGCTGACCTTCAAGTACTTCCCCGGCGGTGTGCTCGGTTCGGAAAAGGAAGTCATCGAGCAGATGCAGGTCGGCGCGGTGCAGCTGTCGCGCGTCAGCCTGGGTATCGTCGGCCCAGTAGTGCCGGACGTGAACGTGTTCAACATGCCGTTCATCTTCCGCGACCAGAAACACATGCGTGACGTCATCGATGGCCCGGTAGGCGACGAAATCCTCGGCAAAATCACCAACTCCGAATTCGGCCTGGTGGCCCTGGCGTGGATGGACGGCGGCACACGCAGCATTTACACCAAGAAACCGGTACGCAAACTCGAAGACCTCAAAGGCATGAAAATCCGTGTCCAGGGCAACCCGATGTTCATCGACATGATGAACGCCATGGGCGGTAACGGCATCGCCATGGACACCGGCGAGATCTTCAGCGCCCTGCAGACCGGCGTGATCGACGGCGCGGAAAACAACCCGCCGACCCTGCTTGAACACAACCACTTCCAGAACGCCAAATTCTATAGCCTGACCGGTCACCTGATCCTGCCCGAGCCGATCGTGATGTCGAAAATCACTTGGGAAAAACTCACCCCGGATCAACAGGCGCTGGTCAAGACAGCCGCCAAGGCTGCCCAGGCTGAAGAACGCGTGCTGTGGGACAAGAAATCCGCTGCCAGCGAAGAAAAACTCAAGGCTGCCGGCGTCGAGTTCATCACCGTCGACAAGAAACCCTTCTACGACGCCACCGCCTCGGTTCGGGAGAAATACGGCGCGCCGTATGCCGATCTGATCAAAAAGATCGAAGCCGTTCAGTAACGCCTCCCACTCCATACTCATGAAAAGGCCCGACGCGCCCGATGTTTGAGGCGCGTCCGGTTACGGTGGAACCCGATGAAGAATTTGCTGCTGCGTATCAACGACAAGATTTACATGACGTGCATCTGGGTCGCCGGCCTTTCCGTCCTGGCGATTTCCCTGATGATCCCTTGGGGCGTGTTTGCCCGCTATGTGCTGGGCACCGGTTCGAGCTGGCCGGAACCCACAGCGATTCTGCTGATGATGGTGTTCACTTTTATCGGTGCTGCCGCCAGTTATCGCGCTGGCGCGCACATGGCGGTGGCGATGCTCACCGACCGCATGCCGCCGCAACTGAAATCCGCAGCGGCGATTTTTTCCCAGTTACTCATGGCGGCGATCTGCATTTTCATGACGATCTGGGGCGCCAAACTGTGCATGTCCACCTGGAACCAGTTCATGGCCGCCCTGCCCGACCTGCGGGTTGGCGTGACCTATTTGCCGATTCCACTGGGCGGTTTGCTCACGCTGATTTTCGTTGTGGAAAAACTCTTGCTCGGTGACCAGAGCAAACGACGCGTCGTGCAGTTCGACCTGGTTGAAGAAAGTGAAGGTGCCGCTTAATGGACGCTCTGATACTGCTGGGCAGTTTTATCGTATTGATCCTGATCGGTATGCCGGTCGCCTACGCGCTCGGCGCGGCCGCGCTGATCGGTGCATGGTGGATCGACATTCCGTTCCAGGCGGTGATGATCCAGGTCGCTTCGGGGGTGAACAAATTCTCGCTGCTGGCCATTCCGTTCTTCGTGCTCGCCGGTGCGATCATGGCCGAGGGCGGCATGTCCCGTCGATTGGTGGCGTGTGCCGGGGTGCTGGTGGGGTTTGTCCGCGGCGGTCTGTCGCTGGTCAACATCGTCGCGTCGACCTTTTTCGGCGCGATCTCCGGTTCGTCGGTGGCCGACACGGCGTCGGTGGGTTCGGTGCTGATTCCGGAAATGGAACGCAAGGGCTATCCACGGGACTTCTCCACCGCCGTGACCGTCAGCGGTTCGGTGCAAGCCCTGCTGACCCCACCCAGCCATAACTCGGTGCTTTACTCCCTGGCCGCCGGTGGCACGGTTTCGATTGCCTCGCTGTTCATGGCGGGCATCGTGCCGGGCTTGCTGATGAGCGCCTGCCTGATGGTGCTGTGTCTGATTTTCGCGAGAAAGCGCGATTATCCCAAGGGTGAAGTGATCCCGATGCGCCAGGCGTTGAAAATCGTCGGCGAAGCCCTCTGGGGCCTGATGGCGATGGTGATCATCCTCGGCGGCATCCTGTCCGGCATCTTCACCGCGACCGAGTCGGCGGCGATCGCCGTGCTCTGGGCATTCTTCGTCACCATGTTCATCTATCGCGACTACAAGTGGCGCGAGCTGCCGAAACTGATGCACCGCACGGTGCGGACGATTTCGATCGTGATGATCCTGATCGGTTTCGCCGCGAGCTTCGGCTACATCATGACCCTGATGCAGATCCCGGCGAAAATCACCACGCTGTTCCTGACCCTGTCGGACAACCGCTACGTGATCCTGATGTGCATCAACGTCATGCTGCTGTTGCTCGGCACGGTGATGGACATGGCGCCACTGATCCTGATCCTCACGCCGATCCTGATGCCGGTGATTCTCGGCATCGGTGTGGACCCGGTGCAGTTCGGCATGATCATGCTGGTGAATCTGGGGATAGGGCTGATAACGCCGCCGGTGGGTGCGGTGCTGTTTGTCGGTTCGGCGGTGGGCAAAGTGAGTATTGAGAGCACCGTGAAAGCGCTGCTGCCGTTCTATGCCGTGCTGTTCCTGGTGTTGATGTTGGTGACTTACGTGCCGGCACTTTCGCTGTGGTTGCCGCACCTGGTGTTGTAACAACCTGAAAGATCGCAGCCTCGTTTCACTCGACAGCTCCTACAGGGAAACGCAATCCCTGTAGGAGCTGCCGAAGGCTCGGGCCGCGATCGGACGATCTTTTGATCTTCCAATACTCACGCCCGCAACAACATATACCCCGCCACCACCAGACAGACACTGGCAAATCCCACCTGCAACGCCCGCGCCGGCACTCGCGCACAGAGCTTGCGGCCGATGATCATGCCGACAATGCTGGCGACGATGAACGCCGCGCCCTGCCCGTCGATTCGCACACCGGCGTGAAACGATCCGATCACGCCAATCGCCGAAATCAGACTGATCACCATCAACGACGTCGCAACAATCCCGCGCATCTGCACATCGGTCAGTTGCTTGAACGCCGGCACAATCAAAAAGCCGCCACCGACACCGAGCAATCCGGAAACAACCCCGGTGATCGCGCCTAAAGCCGCCAGGGTCGCGGTGCATTTGGCCGTCCAGTCAAAGCGCCCGGTTTCTTCATTGAGCATGCAATTCTTCTGACCCCAACTGGCGTGACCGTGATCACTCGGCCCTTCCTGCTGACGCTCGCGGCGCAGCATGCGCCAAGCCACCATGACCATCAGCAGACTGAACAGAATCATCAGAATCTTCTCCGGCAACTGATGCGCGAAGTAGATCCCCAACGGCGAAAACACTGCGCCCAACGCCGCGATCAACAACGCCGCGCGATAGCGCACCAGACCATGACGCAGGCCGTCGATAGCGCCGACCGCCGCCGCACTGCCCACCGCAAACAACGCCACCGGCGCGGCTTGCGTCATCGTCCAGCCAAGGCCGAGCACCAGTGCCGGCACCGCAAGAATCCCGCCGCCGGCCCCGGTCAAACCGAGGAGCAATCCCATCACCACACCAAACAGACTTGCCAGCAACATAGGGTTTTCTCAGTCGACCTTTGACAGACCTGTCAGCCACTCGCGGCCTTTGAGCATGCCGTTCCAGTAGAACCACGGCAGCAGCGTCGCCTTGAGAAACCACGCGGAACGCCGCGCCACGGTCGGGTCCATCGGGAAGGTCGGCAGCAACTTGCCGGCGTAACCGAACTCGGCGAGGATCACCTTGCCCTTCTCCACTGTCAGCGGGCACGAGCCGTAGCCGTCGTACTTCAGCGGCAGCGGTAATTGCTGACGCAGGGCCAGCAGGTTTTCCGCGACCACGACCACTTGTTTGCGCACCGCTGCGGCGGTTTTCGCATTGCTGGTACCGCAGATATCACCGAGTGCGAACACCTCGGGATAACGCGGATGTTGCAGGCTGTGCGGGTTGACTTCGCACCAGCCGGCTGCGTCGGCCAGCGGACTTTGCGCGATGAAGTCGGGCGAAACCTGCGGTGGCACCACGTGCAGCAGGTCGAAGATTTTCGCCACGCGAGTGAGGTTGCCGTCGGCATCCTTGATCTCGAACCACGCGGTTTTCGCCGGGCCGTCAACCTTGACCAGGTTCGAATTGAACGCCAGTTGCGCGTTGTATTTCTCGATGTACTTCATCAGTGGCGGCACGAACGTCGCCACCCCAAACAGCGCGGCGCCGGCCAGATTGAATTCGACATTGATGTTGTTCAGCACAGCGGCTTTGCGCCAGTGATCACAGGACAGATACACCGCCTTTTGCGGCGCGCCGGCGCATTTGATCGGCATCGCCGGCTGGGTGAACAGGGCTTTGCCGCCGCGCAGTTTCTGCACCTGATCCCAAGTGTATTGCGCGTGTTGATAGCTGTAGTTGGAGGTGACGCCGTGGTGGCCGAGGCTTTCCTGCAAACCTTCGATTTTCTCCCAGGCCAGACGCAGGCCGGGGCAGACGATCAGGTTTTGATAGCTGACGGTGCGTTGATCGTTGAGGGTGAGCAGGCGCTGGTCCGGGTCGATCGCGGTGACCGCCGCTTGTAACCAGTTCGCTTGCCGGGGCATGACCTTGCTCATCGGTCTTGCGGTGTTTTTCACGTCATAGGCGCCACCGCCGACCAGCGTCCACGCCGGTTGGTAGTAATGGTGAGTACTCGGCTCGATGACCGTGATACTCAGCCCTGGATCACGCTTTAGCAGACTGGCGACAAAACCGATGCCGGCCGTACCACCGCCGATGACCACGATGTCCGCACTGATGGATGGGCCCCAGTGTTGATCGTTCATTGCTTGTTCCTTTTGCTGCACGCAAGGATTTCTCAGCCTTCACACAAATCCATTGTAGGAGTGAGCCTGCTCGCGATAGCGGTGTATCAGTCGATAAATATGTTGGCTGACCCACCGCTATCGCGAGCAGGCTCACTCCTACAGGGGGGATGGTGTGAAGGCTGGCATTTATGGCTGTTCCCAGCTTTTGAGGACGGCACCGCAATAAAGCCCCGACAGGGTCTTCATCACTTGAATCACTTCGTGACTGGCGAGCCCGTAGAAAATGTACTTGCCCTCGCGCCGGGTCGCGACCAGCCCTTCATCACGCAGGATGCCCAGTTGCTGAGACAGGGTCGGCTGGCGCACACCGGTCATTTTCTCCAGTTCGCCGACATTGCGTTCGCCCTGGGTCAGTTGACAGAGGATCAGCAAGCGATCTTCATTGGCCAAGGCCTTGAGCAGCGCGCAGGCCTTGGAGGCCGAGGCACGCAGTTGCGCGACTTCACATTCGGTCAGACTGGATTGCATTTGCACGATGCCTTCAAGGTCACTTAAGCTGCGAACATTATGTTTTTAGATAAAGTGTTGCAACCCATTTTCCATGTTCAGGTTGGTGTCCATGTCCGCACAGATTGAAGCTTTCCTCGACTCCGCCTCCTCGACCTACAGCTATGTGGTCTATGAAGCCGACGGCGGGCAATGTGCAATCGTCGATCCGGTACTCGACTACGACGGTGCCGCCGGACGTACCTGCACCGCCCAGGCCGACAAGATCATCGCCTTCGTTCGCGCACACAATCTGCAGGTGCAGTGGTTGCTGGAAACCCACGCGCATGCCGATCACCTGTCCGCCGCGCCCTATCTGCGCCGGGAACTGGGTGGCAAGATCGCCATCGGTGAATCGATCAGCAAAGTGCAGCACGTGTTCAAGGCGCTGTTCAATCTGGAGCCGGAGTTTTGCGTCGACGGCTCGCAGTTCGACCACCTGTTCGCGCCGAACGAGTCGTTCCGCATCGGCAACCTTAAAGCCACCGCTCTGCACGTCCCCGGCCACACCCCGGCGGACATGGCTTATTTGATCGATGGCGAGCAGATTCTGGTCGGTGACACGCTGTTCATGCCCGATGTCGGCACGGCGCGCTGCGACTTTCCCGGCGGCAATGCCCATCAGCTGTTTGCCTCGATCCACAAACTGCTGGCCTTCCCCGCCAGCGTAAAACTCTACGTTTGCCACGATTATCCGCCCGAGAGTCGCGCCTCGCAGTGCCAGACCACGGTCGGCGAGCAGCGCAAAAGCAATATTCATGTGCATGACGGGATTGATGAAGCAGCGTTCGTCGAAATGCGCACCAAGCGCGATGCCGGGCTGGGTATGCCGACGTTATTGTTGCCGGCGATTCAGGTGAATGTACGGGCTGGGAACCTGCCGGCGGCTGAGGACAATGGCGTGGTTTATTTGAAGATCCCGATCGACAAGCTTTAACGTCAAAAGATCGCAGCCTGCGGCAGCTCCTACAGGAGAAATGCGAATCCGATGTAGGAGCTGCCGCAGGCTGCGATCTTTTGATCTTCACGTCCCCAACGTCAAACCGTTTGCCGGCAGCGGCAATGCAGTTTTGTATCTCACCTGCTTCAGCGCAAAGCTGGAACGGATGTTCGCCACACCCGGCACTTTGGTCAGGAAGTCCATCATGAAGCGTTCGAGCGACTGAATCGTCGGTACCAGGACCCGGATGAGGTAGTCCGGGTCTCCGGCCATGAGGTAGCACTCCATCACCTCCGGGCGGTCGGAAATGGCTTCCTCGAAATGCTGCAGCGCTTCCTCGACCTGCTTTTCCAGGCTGACGTGAATGAACACGTTGACGTGCAGCCCCAGCAGGTCGGCATCCAGCAGCGTTACCTGCTCGCGAATCAGCCCCAATTCTTCCATCGCCTTGACCCGGTTGAAGCATGGTGTCGGCGACAGATTCACCGAGCGCGCGAGGTCGGCGTTGGTAATGCGCGCGTTCTCCTGAAGGCTGTTGAGAATGCCGATATCGGTACGGTCCAGTTTGCGCATGAGACAAAACCACCTGTTTTTTATGTTTATGCAGAATTTCTATCTGCAAATCGTCTCCAGCGCAACGAAACAGAGATAAATATTCTTCTTGCCCGGGCCTATGATTGTTGTAGGACAAGATTTCTTCTACCGAAGAATGACTGCCAGCTCACTACAAGAAATTCACAAGATCGAGCGTAGAAGCCATGACCCAAGCGTATGAACCGCTGCGTCTGCACGTCCCTGAACCCTCGGGCCGTCCAGGCTGCAAAACCGATTTTACCTACCTGCATCTGACCGATGCCGGTACGGTGCGCAAACCTCCCGTCGATGTAGAACCTGCCGACACCGCCGACCTGGCCCGTGGGCTGATTCGCGTGCTTGACGATCAGGGCAACGCCCTCGGCCCATGGGCTGAGAACGTGCCGGTCGAGATCCTTCGTAAAGGCATGCGCGCCATGCTCAAGACGCGCATCTACGACAACCGCATGGTGGTCGCCCAGCGTCAGAAGAAAATGTCGTTCTACATGCAGAGCCTTGGCGAAGAAGCCATCGGCAGCGCTCAGGCCCTGGCCCTGAACATCGACGACATGTGCTTCCCGACCTACCGTCAGCAAAGCATTCTGATGGCCCGCGAAGTGCCGTTGGTCGACCTGATCTGCCAACTGCTGTCCAACGAGCGCGATCCGCTCAAGGGCCGTCAGTTGCCGATCATGTATTCGGTCAAGGACGCCGGTTTCTTTACCATTTCCGGCAACCTCGCCACGCAGTTCATTCAGGGCGTGGGCTGGGGCATGGCCTCGGCGATCAAGGGCGACACCAAAATCGCCTCGGCGTGGATCGGCGACGGCGCTACCGCCGAATCGGACTTCCACACCGCCCTCACCTTCGCTCACGTTTATCGCGCGCCGGTGATCCTCAACGTAGTCAACAACCAATGGGCGATTTCGACCTTCCAGGCTATCGCTGGTGGTGAAGCCACCACCTTCGCCGGACGCGGCGTCGGCTGCGGCATCGCTTCGCTGCGCGTTGACGGCAACGATTTCTACGCGGTTTACGCGGCATCCGCCTGGGCTGCCGAACGCGCCCGCCGCAACCTCGGCCCGACCATGATCGAATGGGTCACCTACCGCGCCGGACCGCACTCGACCTCCGACGATCCGTCGAAATATCGTCCGGCCGATGATTGGAGCCACTTCCCGCTCGGCGACCCGATCGCCCGTCTCAAACAGCACTTGATCAAGGTCGGTCACTGGTCGGAGGAAGAACACACCGCCGTCAGCGCCGAACTCGAAGCCGAAGTGATTGCCGCGCAGAAACAGGCCGAACAGTACGGCACCCTCGCCGGTGGCCAGATTCCAAGCGCCGCGACCATGTTCGAAGACGTCTACAAAGAGATGCCGGAGCACTTGAAGCGCCAGCGTCAGCAGTTGGGGATCTGACATGAACGACCACAACAACAATATTCAGTTGGAAACCGCCATGACCACGACCACCATGACCATGATCCAGGCCCTGCGCTCGGCCATGGATGTGATGCTTGAGCGTGATGACAACGTGGTGGTGTTCGGTCAGGACGTCGGCTATTTCGGCGGCGTGTTCCGTTGCACCGAAGGCCTGCAGACCAAGTACGGCACCTCGCGGGTGTTCGACGCACCAATCTCGGAAAGCGGCATCGTCGGTGTGGCCGTCGGCATGGGCGCCTACGGTTTGCGTCCGGTCGCCGAGATTCAGTTCGCCGACTACGTCTACCCGGCGTCCGACCAGATCATTTCCGAAGCGGCGCGCCTGCGCTATCGCTCGGCTGGCGAGTTCACCGCACCGATGACCCTGCGCATGCCTTGCGGCGGCGGCATCTACGGCGGCCAGACCCACAGCCAGAGCATCGAGGCGATGTTCACTCAGGTGTGCGGCTTGCGCACCGTGATGCCATCCAACCCGTATGACGCCAAAGGCCTGCTGATCGCCTCCATCGAAAACGATGACCCGGTGATCTTTCTTGAGCCGAAACGCCTGTACAACGGCCCGTTCGACGGCCACCACGACCGCCCGGTAACGCCTTGGTCGAAACACCCGCAAGCGCAGGTTCCGGACGGTTACTACACCGTGCCGCTGGACGTTGCCGCGATCACCCGGCCGGGCAAGGACGTGACCGTGCTGACTTACGGCACCACCGTGTACGTCTCGCAAGTCGCTGCCGAAGAATCCGGTGTCGACGCTGAAGTCATCGACCTGCGCAGCCTGTGGCCGCTGGATCTGGACACCATCGTCAAGTCGGTGAAGAAAACCGGCCGCTGCGTGGTGGTTCACGAAGCCACCCGCACCTGCGGTTTCGGCGCCGAACTGGTGTCGTTGGTGCAAGAGCATTGCTTCCATCACCTGGAAGCGCCGATCGAGCGCGTCACCGGTTGGGACACCCCCTACCCGCACGCGCAAGAGTGGGCGTATTTCCCAGGGCCGTCCCGAGTGGGCGCGGCGTTGAAACGGGTTATGGAGGTCTGAATGGGCACGCACGTTATCAAGATGCCGGACATCGGCGAAGGCATCGCAGAAGTAGAACTGTCGCAGTGGCACGTCAAAGTGGGCGATCTGGTCGTTGAAGATCAGGTGCTGGCAGACGTGATGACCGACAAGGCGATGGTCGATATTCCCTCGCCGGTGCACGGCAAAGTGATTGCCCTCGGTGGTCAGCCGGGTGAAGTCATGGCGGTTGGCAGTGTGCTGATCAGCATTGAGGTTGAAGGTGCCGGTAATTTGAAAGAGTCCGCCGCACCTGCGCCGGCTAAAGAAGCACTGGTTGCGCCGAAAGTTGAAACCGTTGTTGAGAGCAAACCTGCTCCAGCCGCGTCGCGTCCGGCTGCGGTTTGCCAAGGCCCGATGGTTGCTCGCGAAGCAGACGAACGCCCGCTCGCCTCTCCGGCCGTGCGCAAACATGCGCTGGATCTGGGTATTCAGTTGCGTCTGGTGCGCGGTTCCGGCCCGGCCGGTCGTGTGTTGCACGAAGACCTTGAATCCTACTTGGCGCAAGGTCAGTCGAACGCTTCGGCACCAGTCGCCGCCGCTTACGCCCAGCGTAACGACGAAGAACAGATTCAAGTGATCGGCATGCGCCGCAAGATCGCCCAGCGCATGCAGGACGCTACTCAGCGTGCCGCACACTTCAGCTATGTCGAAGAAATCGACGTTACCGCGATTGAAGAACTTCGTGCGCATCTGAATGAAAAACACGGCGCCAGCCGTGGCAAGTTGACCTTGCTGCCGTTCCTCGTCCGCGCTTTGGTCGTCGCCCTGCGCGACTTCCCGCAAATGAACGCCCGTTACGACGACGAAGCCCAAGTCATCACCCGCCTCGGCGCGGTGCATGTCGGCGTCGCCACGCAAAGCGATGTCGGCCTGATGGTGCCGGTGGTGCGTCACGCCGAGGCGCGCAGCCTGTGGGACAGCGCCGCCGAGATTTCCCGTTTGGCCAGCGCCGCACGCAATGGCAAGGCCAGTCGCGATGAGCTGTCCGGCTCGACCATCACCCTGACCAGCCTCGGTGCACTGGGCGGCATCGTCAGCACGCCGGTGCTGAACCTGCCGGAAGTGGCGATTGTCGGCGTCAACAAAATCGTCGAACGGCCAATGGTCGTCAAAGGCCAGGTAGTGATCCGCAAGATGATGAACCTCTCCAGCTCGTTCGATCACCGCGTGGTCGACGGCATGGACGCGGCACTCTTCATCCAGGCCATTCGCGGCTTGATCGAACAACCCGCAACGCTGTTTGTGGAGTGATGCAATGCAGACTTTGAACACCACGCTGCTGATTATTGGCGGCGGCCCCGGCGGTTATGTGACGGCGATCCGCGCCGGGCAACTGGGCATACCAACCATTCTGGTGGAAGGCCAATCGCTGGGCGGTACGTGCCTGAACATCGGCTGCATCCCGTCGAAAGCGCTGATTCACGTGGCTGAGCAGTTTCACCAGACTCAGCATCACAATCAGCATTCGGCGCTGGGCATCAGCGTTGCCGCGCCGACGCTCGACATCACTAAAAGCGTCGAGTGGAAGGACGGCATCGTTGATCGCCTGACCACCGGCGTCGCGGCGTTGCTGAAGAAGAACAAGGTTCAGGTCATCAATGGCTGGGCCAAAGTCATCGACGGTAAAACCGTGGATGTCGGCGACACGCGCATCCAGTGCGAGCACCTGGTACTCGCTACCGGTTCGACCAGCGTCAATCTGCCGATCCTGCCGATTGGCGGGCCGGTCATCTCCTCCACCGAAGCGTTGGCGCCGACATCCGTGCCAAAACGTCTGGTGGTGGTGGGCGGTGGTTACATCGGTCTGGAGCTGGGCATTGCTTATCGCAAGCTCGGCGCCGAGGTCAGCGTGGTCGAGGCGCAGGATCGTATCCTGCCGGCTTACGACGCTGAACTGACGCAACCGGTGCATGACGCGTTGAAGCAACTCGGCGTTAAGTTGTACTTGAAACACAGTGTGCTGGGTTTCGACGGCATGTTGCAGGTGCGCGACCCTGAAGGCGAAACCCTTAATCTGGAAACAGACCAGGTGCTGGTGGCTGTCGGTCGTAAACCCAATACCCAGGGCTGGAACCTTGAAGCGTTGAATCTGGACATGAACGGCTCGGCGATCAAGATCGACAGCCGCTGCCAGACCAGCATGCGCAACGTCTACGCCATCGGCGATCTGAGCGGCGAGCCGATGCTGGCCCATCGCGCCATGGCCCAAGGCGAAATGGTTGCCGAGTTGATCAGCGGCAAAACCCGTGAATTCAACCCGACTGCCATTGCTGCCGTGTGCTTCACCGACCCGGAACTGGTGGTGGTCGGCAAGACGCCGGACGAGGCTAAAGCTGCGGGGCTGGACTGCATTGTTTCCAGTTTTCCGTTTGCGGCCAATGGCCGGGCGATGACACTGGAGTCGAAAAGCGGTTTCGTGCGCGTGGTCGCTCGTCGGGATAACCATGTGATTGTCGGCTGGCAAGCGGTGGGCGTTGGGGTTTCCGAGTTGTCGACGGCGTTTGCGCAAAGCCTGGAAATGGGCGCGCGGCTGGAAGACATCGGCGGCACCATTCATGCGCATCCGACTTTGGGTGAAGCGGTGCAGGAAGCGGCGTTGCGTGCCCTCGGGCATGCGTTGCACCTGTAGCTGCGTTGATCGTTCCCAAGCTCTGCGTGGGAATGCAGCCGGGGACGCTCTGCGTCCCAAAAGCCGAACGCGGAGCGTCCGATGAGGCATTCCCACGCAGAGCGTAGGAACGATCAAGCGTGGGAACGATCAGTGGAGCGAATTCCGGCTGCGAAACCGCTCAAGAATGAAGTATTGTTGTGCCCATCCAAAAAACGTCAGAAGCCTTGAACCGTTTCGACGGTTGTTCAGTGATAGAGGGTGTCATGGGTAACGAAAGCATCAATTGGGACAAGCTGGGTTTTGACTACATCAAGACCGACAAACGCTATCTGTCGTACTTTCGCGATGGCGAGTGGGACAAAGGCACCCTGACCGAAGATAACGTGCTGCACATCAGCGAAGGCTCGACTGCCCTTCACTATGGCCAGCAGTGCTTCGAAGGCATGAAGGCCTATCGTTGCAAGGACGGCTCGATCAACCTGTTCCGCCCGGACCAGAACGCTCTGCGTATGCAACGCAGCTGCGCGCGTCTGC
Organism: Pseudomonas sp. MYb2; assembly: GCF_002979955.1. Classification (NCBI taxonomy): domain Bacteria; kingdom Pseudomonadati; phylum Pseudomonadota; class Gammaproteobacteria; order Pseudomonadales; family Pseudomonadaceae; genus Pseudomonas; species Pseudomonas sp. MYb2. Next base: position 128,792 of record NZ_PCQC01000015.1, on the reverse strand, counting down.
TGATGCCGACAGTCGACACCGAGCAGTTCATCGAAGCGTGCAAAGCCGTGGTTCGCGCCAACGAGCGCTTCATTCCGCCGTACGGCACCGGCGGCGCGCTGTATCTGCGTCCGTTCGTGATCGGCGTGGGTGACAACATCGGCGTGCGCACGGCACCCGAGTTCATCTTCTCGATTTTCTGCATCCCGGTCGGCGCCTACTTCAAGGGCGGCCTGACCCCGCACAACTTCCAGATCTCCAGCTACGACCGCGCCGCCCCACAAGGCACCGGCGCCGCCAAGGTCGGTGGCAACTACGCCGCCAGCCTGATGCCGGGTTCGAAAGCCAAGAAAGCCAACTTCGCCGACGCGATCTACCTGGACCCGATGACCCACACCAAGATCGAAGAAGTCGGTTCGGCCAACTTCTTCGGGATCACCCACGACAACAAGTTCATCACCCCGAACTCGCCGTCGGTTCTGCCAGGCATCACCCGCCTGTCGCTGATCGAACTGGCCAAGTCCCGTCTGGGTCTGGAAGTGGTTGAAGGCGACGTGCTGATCGACAAGCTGTCGGACTTCAAGGAAGCCGGTGCCTGTGGTACTGCGGCAGTGATCACTCCGATCGGTGGCATCAGCTACAACGACCATCTGCACGTGTTCCACAGCGAAACCGAAGTCGGCCCAGTGACCCAGAAGCTCTACAAAGAGCTGACGGGCGTGCAGACCGGCGACATCGAAGCGCCAGCGGGCTGGATCGTCAAGGTTTGATCTGACGGCTGCTGATGTAGAAAAGCCCTCCACCGAGTGATTGGTGGGGGGCTTTTTTTGTGGCGTTTGGCGGGATATGTGTGGCGTGCTGGCGATCCTTCCCCCCTCACCCCAGCCCTCTCCCCCAGGGGGGCGAGGGGGAAAGGGAGCCGATTTTTGTGCTTTTCAAAACCTGAGTTCGACTTGATCGTTCAGGTCAATGTAGTACGCGAGAACACCTCGGTCGGCCCCCTCTCCCTATGAGCGGTCCGACGTTTCGGGAGGGCTGGGGTGAGGGTAGGCTTTTAGCTCTTAAAGGCAATCCGTTTGCCTGCACGGTTGGCAATCCCGCTCGCCTGCCCATTCTGCTGCTTGCCCATCCGCGCCTGCGTAATCAACCCCGGAATCAACTCCCCCTCCGGCAGATTTTTCCAGAACCGCGCCGGCAAATGCCCCTGCATGACCTTCTCGTTCAACCGCGCCGGATTGAAGATGTGGCTGTAATAAGTCAGCCACAGATCACCGTGAGGATCGTCGACATTCTGCGCCAGTTGCTGCCATTCCAGCGGGCATTGGCGCTGATGGATCAGTTGTTCGCCATCGTAATAAACCCCGTCACGCGGCGTAGCGATCAGCCAGCGATGCTGGCCCATGCGCCCGACGAAATGCTCGCTGGCGCTGAGCAGGATGTCGTGAGCCGGTTCGTACCACGCCACGTATTGCGGGCCTTGGCTGTTTTTCGGCCGTTCAATGAAGCGCACAAACGCATGCAGGTGATGAGCTTCGCGGCGCACTTGTTTGATTCGCCGCTGCAACTCGCTGCCCAGCTTGTCACCGGCCATCATTGCCGTGCGATCACCGTGGCTGACGCGCCACAACACTTCGTACAACAGACTCCAGCGTTGATCACCACGGTATTGCGCGGCGTGCTCCAGCGTTTCGAGCAGTACACGCGGGATCTTCGCCATAAATGGACCTTGCCCTTCAGGCACAGGGGCATCACTGGCAAACAGATCGCCCACGCCTTCCGAGGCCCAGCTCACCAGGCTCGGATCGACTTCATGGCTGAGCAGCCAGCGTGCCTGCTGACGCCAGGTGTCGAACAGATCGTCGCAGTCGAGATTGATCATCCCCACAACCCCATCTGTTGCGGCATCGGCCGGTCGCGTAATTGCTGATAGAGCAAGTGGCTGGTGACCTCGGCCTGCTGCGGATGGTAGTCGCTGGTAATGATGAAGGGTTTGGCCTTGGCCAGGACGCAGCGCATGCGTGCGACATCTTCGTAGCGGATCTTGCGTTGTCGGCGCAGCTCGACCAGACGTTCGGTGGTGCGCAAACCAATGCCGGGAATACGCGCGATCAATGACGCCTCGGCGCGGTTCAGATCCAGTGGGAACACCTCGCGATTCTGCAACGCCCACGCCAGTTTCGGGTCGATGTCCAAGGCCAGATTGCCCGGCCCCTTGAGCAGTTCGTCGGCACGGTAACCGTAGCTGCGCAGGAGGAAATCGGCCTGGTACAAACGGTGCTCGCGCATCAGCGGCGGCGCGGCCAGTGGCACGCTTTTCGGGCTGTCGGGGATCGGACTGAAGGCCGAATAGTAAACGCGACGCAAACGGTAGTTGCCGTACAACGACTGAGCACTGTGCAAGATCGTGCTGTCGTCAGTGTCATCGGCGCCCACAATCAGTTGCGTGCTCTGCCCGGCAGGGGCGAACTTCGCCGAACGCGGTTCGTTCAAAACGGTCTGCACACCGGTGTAAATTGTGTTCATCGCTTGCTTGATCGAAGCGATGTCTTTCTCCGGAGCCAGGGTTTGCAAACTGGCATCGGTGGGCAGTTCGATGTTCACGCTCAGACGATCGGCGTAGCGCCCCGCCTCCTCAATCAGTGCAGGGTCGGCGTCGGGAATGGTCTTGAGATGGATGTAGCCGCGAAACTCATGTTCTTCGCGCAACAGCTTCGCCACCCGCACCAGTTGCTCCATGGTGTAGTCCGCCGAGCGGATGATCCCGGAGCTGAGGAACAGCCCGCTGACACAGTTGCGCCGGTAGAAGTCCAGGGTCAGCGTCACCACCTCTTCGGGTGTGAAGCGGGCCCGCGGTACGTCGCTGGAGCGGCGATTGACGCAGTATTGGCAATCGTAAAGGCAGAAATTGGTCAGCAGAATTTTCAACAACGACACGCAACGTCCGTCGGGCGTGTAGCTGTGGCAGATGCCCATGCCATCGGTCGAGCCCAGCCCGCTCTTGCCCTCGGAGCTGCGCTTGGGCGCGCCACTACTCGCACAGGACGCGTCGTACTTGGCGGCGTCGGCGAGGATGCTCAGCTTGTCGATGATTTGCATGGCGCGGGCTCTTTACTGTTTGGATATACAGTATAGCGTCGCGAACGTGGGCACAAGGTTGGGCACGACCCCTCGTCGGCTTAGAGCGAAGATCAAAAGATCGCAGCGTCCCGCAGCTCCTACGTAGATTCGGGATCGGGATTTATCGGATGCACCCGATTTTCATCGGGTGTACACCCGCCCTGTAGGAGCTGCCGCAGACTGCGATCTTTTGATCTGGCCATTTTCATTCGCCAACTCAACGCCAAACCGCACGGCGATTTCCCTGCGCCCCACCACCGTCAACGCCAACGCCCGACTGTCCAGATCCTGCGTCAGCCACTTGCGCTTCAATGCGGTTTGCAACAGCGCCGCCCCCAACGACCCGCCGAGATGCGGGCGGCGCATGCTCCAGTCCAGGCACGGGCAGGCAAACTTGCGCCGCAACGTAGTCAAATCCTGCACTTCAATGCCCAAGCCTTCGAACAACGCCGCGCCACTGTCGCTCAAGCAATACGCTTGCTCGTCCGACTCGTCCAGCCACCCCGCCTCGAGCAAACGGTCATGCAGCAACACCGCCAGCGTCCCCGCCATGTGGTCGTAGCACGTGCGGGCGAATTGCAGGCGATCCGGCGTGTGCGGTTTGAAAGTCGGTGTGGCGCTCTGGCCGATCACCATCAACGCTTCCAGCGCCTGGGCCACGCGTTGGTCGGCCAGGCTGTAATAACGATGACGACCCTGCACGTGCAGGCGCACCAACGCCAGATCCTTGAGCTTGGCCAGGTGCGCGCTGGCGGTAGACGCGCTGACTTCGGCGATGGCCGCCAACTCGGTGCTGGTGCGCGCGTGGCCGTCCATCAGCGAGCAGAGGATTTTCGTTCGCGCCGGCTCCGCGATGGCGGCAGCCACCTGCGAGACGCCGATGTCTTGATGTTCTGCGTGCATATTTCGCTCCCCGACGAATCATCACCGTTGAGCACTGACGATACTCGCATCACTTTCCCGACGACAAGGCTGCGAACCATGGACCCGATCAGCGCTGCGACTCATGCCGACCCCTATCTTTATTACGCCGGACTGCGTGCTCAGGGCGGATTCACGTTTCATCACGAACTGAGACTATGGGTCGCCAGCAGTGCCCGGGCGGTGTGTGCGGTGCTGACGCATACCGATTGCCGGGTGCGTCCGGCGCAGGAACCGGTGCCCACGGCGATTGCTTCGGGCATGGCGGGCGAGGTGTTCGGGCAATTGATGCGGATGAATGATGGCGAGCGTCAGCGCTGCCCGCGTTCGGCGATCGAGCCTGCGCTTGAGTTGATTGATGAGGCCCAAGTACGAGCATTGGTAGCCGCGCGACTGATCACTGTAAACACCGACGGCCTGTATAAAGCCATGTTTCGCGGCCCGGTGTGCGTGGTTGCGGCGCTACTCGGCTTCACCCCGGCACAGGGTCGAGCCGTCAGTGAGCTGACCGCCGACTTCGTCACCTGCCTGTCGCCATTGAGCAATGACCTGCAGCTGATGGCCGCACATTCGGCGGCGGAGCGGTTGCGCGATTATTTCATCGAGTTGCTGGCGCAAGCGGATAGCGCGTTGCTGTCGGCGATCAAGCAGCGATTTGAGGGCGCCGAAGAAACGTTGATTGCCAATCTGATCGGACTTTGTTCACAGACTCATGAAGCCACTGCGGGATTGATCGGCAACGCGCTGCTGGCGTTGCGACGGCAACCTGAGTTGCGCGACGCACCGACGCAGGCGTTGTTGGCCGAAGTGCAGCGTTTCGACCCGCCAGTGCAAAACACCCGACGGTTTGTGGCTCAGGCTTGTGAGATTGATGGCGTTCGGGTCGAGGCTGGAGATGTGATTCTGGTGCTGCTGGCCTCGGCCAATCGCGATCCGGCGCTCAATCAACAGCCCGACGCGTTTTTGCTGGAGCGCACGAATCGGCGCAGTTTCAGTTTTGGCAGTGGCCGGCATCACTGCCCGGGGCAGTTGCTGGCGATGAGTATCGCCAGTGCGACGGTCAGCGAACTCCTCGCTCACGGCGTCGACCCGAACCGGCTGCACTGGCAGTACCGCCCGTCTCTCAACGGGCGCATCCCGATGTTCAGCGAAGCCACGGCTTAAGCGTTACGCAGCTCGATGGTCAGATGCGCCAGCTCATGCACTGGCGCCAACCGCTCGCGAATCGCTTGCGCCGTGACATCCGCTGCCGCGACCACACTGACGATCGCCGCCCGCGCCTGCGGGCCGACTTGCCAGACGTGCAGGTCGCTGATGCGCACGTCGTTGGAGGATTCCAGCAGCTGGCGAATCTCTGCAGCCACCGGCTCATCGGTGGCGTCGAGCAACACCGCAGCACTGTCGCGCATCAGGTTGTACGCCCACTTGGCAATGACGATGGCACCGACAATCCCCATCACCGGGTCCAGCCACACCCAACCCAGATAACGCCCGGCCAGCAACGCGGCAATCGCCAGCACCGAGGTCAAGGCATCGGCCAGTACATGGACGTAGGCCGAACGCAGGTTGTTGTCGTGATGGTGATGATGATCGTGGCCATGAGCATGCGCGTGGCCGTGGTCATGACCGTGAGGCCCCATCAGCAGGAAGGCACTGATCAGGTTCACCGCCAGGCCCACAATCGCGATCACCGTAGCCTCGCCAAACGCCACCGTGGTGGGCTGGAACAAACGCAAAACGGACTCACCGGCAATGCCCAACGAGACCAGCCCCAAAATCATCGCCGAGGCAAAACCGGCCAGATCGCCGACCTTGCCGGTGCCGAAACTGTAGCGGCGGTTGTGGGCGTTGCGCCGGGCGAAGCCGTACGCCGCCGCGGCAATGCCCAACGCGCCAGCGTGGGTGGCCATGTGGAAACCGTCGGCCAGCAGCGCCATCGAACCGGTGACGTAACCGGCGGCGATCTCGGCAATCATCATCACGAATGTCAGCACGACGACCCACAAGGTGCGGCGGCCATTTTCATCGTGAGAAGCGCCGAGAAACTGGTGGTCGTGACTGAAGTGTTCAGCTTTCGGAGTCAGAGTCATGATGTCTGCGCTCTATTTGGAGTAACGGCGGATGGCTTGCAGCAATTCTTCAACGCCCTGTGCGCGTTCGTCGTCGCGCAGGCCCGCAAGGGCAACGTGTTCGCGGGCGTGGGCCTCGATGAATTGCTCCATCAGCCCATTGACCGCACCGCGAATTGCCGCGACCAGATGCAGCGTCTTGGCGCAATCGGCATCACCCTCCAGCGCTTTCTCGACCGCCTGCACCTGCCCGGCTATCCGCCGTACGCGGTTGAGCAGTTCGTCTTTGTGTTGGTGAATGTGCGACATACCTATACCCCCTACCCCTATATGGCGAGGATGATCATCGATGGCTTCGACAATGGCAAGACCGGTCAGGTGTTCAGGGTTGGAAGCGGTTTTGTGAACAACTCCCCCCCTGTGGGAGCGGGCTTGCCCGCGAAGGCGGCGTACCTGACTGCAGAGTTGCTGGATGTGCCGGCCACTTCGCGGGCAAGCCCGCTCCCACAGGTTTTTGTGGTGTCGAAAAGTTATGGGTTCGGCGCTGGCGGCCGGAAAAACGCAGCATCATTTCGGCATCATCGTGCGGGCTACAGCGCCTTGCGCCTTTGCCTACAACTACGCCAGAATCCGCCGGCTTGTGCGGTTTGAGGGCTGCCGGTAGCTTGGTTCGCGTCACTGAATGTTCAGTGATCGGGTTTAGTCGCTCGGTAATCTATTCAAACTGCATAATATTCCAGACAGTAGGTATTTCGGTACCTCACTCAATGGTAGCTGTGCGCAGGGCGCCTTCGGGTGCGCCGGTTTGGGTGGGTTTCCGGTCGACTAACCTGTGCATAGCTGCCACCTTCTGGTTTAGTCGCGAGGTGGTGTCAGCATCACTTTGGAAACCTCCGAAATGTTAAAAGTAACGCCAAATCCGCCAGAAGCGGATGCCACAACCGAATCAGATCCAGTATCCCCCTACTCCACGCTCGACCCGACAAAACTCAACGAGGCCGCCGAACGTGCCCTCGACCACTACCTCAAACCTCCCGCCCCACCCCAGCGAACGCCCAGCACCATGTTCCTCGTCGCCCCGGACATGGACACCGAATCCCTGCTGGCCCACGCCTGCGAATCCATGGCCTCGGCCAGCATCATGCTCAGCGACTTCGCCGGCCTGCTCGAAACGCCCTACCGCAACACCCTGCTAGGCATCCAGCAAGTGGTCATGCTCGGCGAGCTCGCGGTCAACCGCGCCCTCGACAAACTCGAACCCGACCAGAGGCAATGACCATGACCAACAAAACAGATGCACAGGTTGTCGCCTGCGCCGTCACCGCCCTCGCCCAACTCGATGAACTGGCCGAAATGGCGCACGCAGCCTGATCGACCGCGTAATCGTTCTTCGCGAGCAGGCTCGCTCCCACAGCTTCGCGGTGGCTCACAGCATTTGAGTACACCGCCATGCCAATGTGGGAGTGAGCCTGCTCGCGAAGGCGCTTGCGCATTCACCGCCGAAAATCCGCCAGGATGAATGGAGTATGAGCCCTGAGATAAGCCTCAACGTCCTCCAGCGTAGGGAGTAAATCACTGGATGATTCGATTTCACCCTCCTCATTCTCATGCGTCACTTTGACGATGTAGGCGTCACTTTCCCCAAGCAATAAGCCTGAAATTTTGACCTGCCGTCCACTTTTCTCGGTAAAGGACGTCGCCTTCAGGGTTGCCACTTTCAAGGTCTGTGCAGTGCTGGCCGTGAAAGCTTTGCGTTTTGCCAGGGCACTTTTCGATACGAACATTGCGAAAATACAGCCGAGCCCCATCAACACGATTTCGATGTTGTGAATCGGACCTCGCCGCCCTTCATGCCCCTGACTCAGCCACGCGACTGCCTTGTAAATAATCTGATCAACATCCATTTACCCGGCTCCCGATCGTTATCCTCGTGATCAATCCTCCCGCGTCAAAACCTCCAGCAACTCAATCTCGAACAGCAGATTCGAATTCGGCGGAATCTTGCCCATCGTTCGCTCGCCATAGCCCAGATGCGCCGGCACCAGCAGTTTGCGTTTGCCGCCCACCTGCATGCCCATCAGCCCTTGATCCCAACCTTTGATGACCCGGCCAGTGCCAATCACGCACTGAAAAGGTTTGCCTCGGCTGTAGGAAGAATCGAACTCGCTGCCGTCTTCCAGCCAGCCGGTGTATTGGGTGGTGATCAGCGCGCCTTTGACCGCCGCTTTGCCCTCGCCCACCTGAAGATCGATTACCTGCAGTTCATCATTCATAACAATCACTCTATTGTTCAGCAGGCCGCCGTTTTCCCAGAATTGCCGGTCATTGGCAACCCGCACGCGCAGATCAACGCTGTATCCGAGTCGAGTGATGAAGCATTAACATAGCCAACCGCCACTACTCCACGGATCGATTCGCCATGCAGGCAGCGCCGAAATGATTCAGCTCTGGATCGGCCTTGCCGTCGGCACGATCATGCTGGCCATGATTGCCCTGCTGGTTTGGCGCGAACGCGGTTTGCGTCGGCAACTCGCCGAATACCGCGACTTGTTGAGCCGCGCCGCCGAAGGTCGCAATATTCATCAGGCCGCCGACGCCGAGCGGATCAAGCGCAGCCAGTATTTTGCCCGCACAGCGGTTGGAATGGCCCGTTCAATTCGCAGGCTGGCCAAATGGAACGCCGTTGAAGGTGTGAGTGCAGCACTGGCAACCCGGCGTCATGTTCTCGGCCTTCAAGTCGGGATTGACGATTTGCAGATGGTTCTTTTCATCGACGTACAGGCCACTGAAGTAGCTCGACTCGCCCAATCGGACGATGTCTTTGCGCTCGTCTTCCCGAATGGCAACCATCCAGAACAGCGGATCGGGACGATCTAGGCGAGACACCGCTTCACTGAAAATCCGATCCCAATGGCCACCCACCCGGGATAACAAGAACCGGAACAGCGGCGTGTAATCCAGCCCGTATCGTTTGCCTGGATGCATTGAACCTCGCGATGCTTCGCGGCGACTTTCGGTCTTGGTATTGCGCTGATCGCGATAATGCGCGACCGATTCATTACGTCGCCCCCCCCAAGTGCGCGTGTTTACTTTGCGATAAAGCGGTTTCTTGTCCAACCGATTGCTCCTGACTTGCAGTCACTCGAAACGCCCCAAGGGTTTTACCCGAACGGCGCTCGATTGCAATCATCCGTCCATGGCCAATTAGCGCTGGAGACTCAACGCGGAACCGGTTGCATCTCGACAATGGTCCCGTTGGTGATCATCACCATGACGTACTGGTCATTGATCTGCACCCACTGCGCCTGATCAACCGGTTTTTTCAGGCCTTTGGTTTTCCAGTCGATGGCTTTTTCGCTGCGTTGATAAATGTCCGGAGCGCGGTCGTTGACCTTGAGTTCGCGGTCGCTGACCGGGGATTGAACGGTGGGCTCGCTTGAGGTTTGCGCCGCTTGAACAAGTGGGCTGATCCCGGCAATGCCGGCGACGAGGGCCAGGCTGGCGATTAGGGTTTTGCTGTTCATCGGTGAACCTCCATTGATGTGTGATACCTGAACTCGGACTGTATGGTTCGGGAATCATTCCTTGTTTTTTTGCCTGGGAGGGCTCGGGGATTGTAGTCGTCAGTCAGGCCGCCATCGCTGGCAAGCCAGCTCCCACGAGGGGCCAGGGTGTTAGCGAAAGTTGCGGGCACCCCGAAAACCTGTGGGAGCTGGCTTGCCAGCGATAGGGCCGATACATTCAACCTCGTCATTGCCTGATCCGCCGCTTTCGCGAGCAAGCTCGGCTCCTACAAAAAGCATGCGTCGAGCACATTGATCCGCTTTGCACATCAATGCATGCCAATAATGCAATTAACATCCTGTTACAGCTGGGCCACCATCCGCCTCAATAAGAACCGTGCGCTGCCTCTCCGTGGCGCACGTCATAAAAGCGGTGGAGTCCTTTGTTATGACAGCCTCAATCCCACACGGCGGCTCGCGGGCCGGTGCCATTTTCCGGGTCACCTCGGGTAATTTCCTCGAACAGTTCGACTTCTTTCTGTTTGGTTTTTACGCCACGCAGATCGCGGCGGTGTTCTTTCCGGCGAGCAGTGAGTTCGCTTCCCTGATGATGACCTTTGCGGTGTTCGGCGCAGGCTTTTTGATGCGTCCACTGGGAGCCATCGTGCTCGGCGCGTACATCGATGATGTCGGCCGCCGCAAGGGCTTGATCGTTACGCTGTCGATCATGGCCAGCGGTACGATATTGATTGTGCTGGTGCCCGGATACGAAAGCATCGGCCTGTTTGCGCCGGCGTTGGTGCTGATCGGGCGCCTGCTGCAAGGCTTCTCCGCTGGTGCCGAATTGGGCGGGGTTTCGGTGTATCTGTCCGAGATCGCCACCCCGGGCCGTAAAGGCTTCTTCACCGCTTGGCAGTCAGCCAGTCAGCAAGTGGCGATCATCGTTGCCGCTGCGCTGGGCTACGCGTTGAACGCGTGGATGGCGCCGGACGTGATTGCCGATTGGGGCTGGCGGATTCCGTTTTTCGTCGGCTGCATGATCGTGCCGTTCATCTTCTTTCTGCGTCGCAATCTGGCGGAAACCGAAGAATTCGCCGCGCGCAAACACCGTCCGAGCATGGGCGAAGTGTTCCGCACCCTCGGTCAGAACTGGGCCGTGGTGCTTGGCGGCATGCTGATGGTCGCCCTGACCACCACCGCGTTTTACCTGATCACCGTGTATGCGCCGACCTTCGGTAAAACCGTGCTGCACCTGAGCACGTCCGATGCGCTGCTGGTGACCTTGCTGGTGGGTGTGTCGAACTTCTTCTGGTTGCCGATTGGCGGCATGTTGTCTGATCGCATCGGTCGTCGTCCGGTGCTGATCGCGATGTCGCTGCTGGCACTGGCCACCACCTATCCGGCGCTGTCGTACCTGGTGCAGGCCCCGAGCTTCAGCCACATGTTGCTGTCGCTGCTGTGGCTGTCGTTCATCTACGGCCTGTACAACGGCGCGATGATTCCGGCGCTGACCGAGATCATGCCGGTGGAAGTGCGCGTGGCCGGTTTCTCCCTCGCGTACAGCCTGGCGACGGCGATTTTCGGCGGTTTCACCCCGGCAATGTCGACCTTCCTGATTCAGTACACCGGCGACAAAGCCGCGCCGGGTTACTGGATGAGCATCGGTGCGCTGTGCGCGTTGTGCGCCACGCTGTACCTCTATCGCCGCGCAGGCGGCCGTCTGCAACCGGTCGCAGCATAAGGAACCATGACCATGAAAAAACTCTTTAACTTCGCCGCCATCGCCCTCTGCGCTTTCAGCACCCTGGCACACGCTGAACAGCTGAACGTGATGACGTCGGGTGGCTTCACCGCCGCCTACAAAATCCTCGGGCCGAAATTCGCTGCCGCCACCGGCAACACCCTCGACACCCAACTCGGTCCGTCGATGGGCAAGGCACCGGAAGCGATCCCCAATCGCCTCGCACGCGGTGAACACGCCGACGTGGTAATCATGGTCGGCTACGCCCTCGATGATTTGATCAAGCAAGGCAAGGTCGACCCGGCTTCTCGTGTAGAACTGGCGGATTCGCGGATCGGCCTGGTGGTGCGCGAAGGTGCGCCGAAACCGGACATCAGCAGCGTCGACAATCTAAAGAAAACCTTACTCGACGCGCAGTCGGTGGCCTACTCCGACAGCGCCAGCGGCGTGTACATCGAGCAGCAGTTGTTCAAGAAACTGGGCATCGAAGATCAACTGAAACCGAAGGCCAAGATGATTGCGAAAGTCCCGGTGGGCTCGGTGGTTGCCACCGGTGACTATCAACTGGGCTTCCAGCAGGTCAGCGAACTGCTACCGGTGCCGGGCGTGAGCTTCGTCGCGAAGATTCCGGAATCGGTGCAGTCAGTGACGCGTTTTGCTGCCGGCATTCCGGTCGGCGCGCAACATCCGGAAGAGGCGAAAGCCCTGCTCGCCTACCTCGCCGCACCGGCTGCGCAACCTGACGTGCAGGCCACCGGGCTGGATTCGGTCAAGCGTTGATCGTTGGCGGCTGGACTTTCATTTCCACCACCAGCCGCTCCAGTTCCAGTGCCGCCGGGGTCAACGTACGGCCCCGGCGCTTGATGATGCCGACACTGCGCATCACTTGCGGATCGGTCAGCGGAATACGTGTCAGGATCGGATGATCCGGCCCCGGCATCGCCATTAACGGCACTGCCGCCACTCCCAATCCCGCCTCGACCAGACCAATCATCGTCGTCACATGTTTGGTTTCGCAGATGCTCTGCCGCTGCGGCACCACGGTGCTCAAGGCCTGATCGAGCAAAAAGCGGTTGCCTGAGGTTTTGTCCAGCGAGATGTAATCCTGCTGATAGAACTCGTCCCACGTCACGCTGTTGCGCCCGGCCAACGGGTGATCGCGGCGACAGGCGACGACATAGCACTCCTGCACAAGCGCTTCGAAATCGACTTTGGCATCCTGCGTACCCAAGAAACTCAGACCGAAATCCGCCTCACCATTGACCACCGCGCTCAAGACATCGTGGGCGCTGGAATCGAGGACTTTGACCTTGATCCGCGGGAATTGCTGGTGATAGCGGGCGACCACCCGCGGCATGAAGTAGTACGCCGCCGAAGGCACGCAGGCGACGGTGACGTGGCCCAGCCGCGTCGATGCCACCTCGCTGATCCCCAGCAGGGCGATATCGAGATCATCCAGCAAGCGCTCGACACTCGGCATGAAACCGCGTCCGGCCTGGGTCAGGCTGACCTTGCGTGTGGTGCGCTCGAACAGCTTCACGCCGAGGGCGTCTTCGAGTTTTTCGATGCGCCGGCTCAGCGCCGGTTGCGACAGGCGCACGGTGTCGGCAGCCTTGCGAAAACTGCCCTGCTCGACCACGGCGCGGAAGGCTTGCAAGTCGTTGAGGTCGAAGTTGATGGCCATGGCGGGACTCGCAGAGATTGATTTGCTTAGGCTATAAATGTAACCAATTGATGCAAATTATCACAGTAACAACGAAAATCCCCTGTAGGAGCTGGCGCAGGCTGCGATCTTCTGATCTTGCTTCTTCGAAGGCAAAAGCAAGATCAAAAGATCGCAGCCTCGTTGCACTCGACAGCTCCTACAGGGGATCTTCGGTGGATGAAAAGTCGCTGTAGCCCTTATCCTTGTCACCCCCCGCCGTACCGTTGTCAGGAGTTCCCCCATGCCCCATGAAGGCAATCTGTTGCAAGCCGCCGTCGTGTTTCTGTTCGCGGCCGTGCTCACCGTGCCTTTGGCCAAACGTCTGCAACTGGGCGCGGTGCTCGGTTACCTGTTTGCCGGGGTGATCATCGGCCCGTCGGTGCTGGGCCTGATCGGCAATCCACAGAGCGTTGCGCACATTTCCGAACTCGGCGTGGTGTTGCTGCTGTTCATCATCGGTCTGGAACTGTCGCCGCGACGCTTGTGGGTGATGCGCAAATCGGTATTCGGCGTCGGCCTGGCGCAGGTGCTGCTGACCGCTTCGGTGATCGGCGTGCTGGCGTTGTCGGTGTTCGGCCAACCGTTGAACAGCGCGATTGTGCTCGGCCTCGGACTCGCCTTGTCGTCCACGGCGTTCGGTCTGCAAAGCCTCGCCGAACGAAAAGAGCTGACCAGCCCCCATGGACGTCTGGCATTTGCGATTCTGCTGTTCCAGGACATCGCCGCGATCCCGTTGATTGCTTTGGTGCCGATGCTCGCGGGTGGCAATCACACCACCAGCACCGCCGAAGATCTGAATCACGCCTTGCAAGTGCTCGGCGGCATCGCCGTGGTGGTGGTTGGTGGACGTTATCTGTTGCGTCCGGTGTTCCGCGTGGTGGCGAAAACCGGTCTGCCGGAAGTCTCCACGGCCACCGCGTTGCTGGTGGTGATCGGCACGGCGTGGCTGATGGATCTGGTCGGCGTGTCGATGGCGTTGGGGGCGTTTCTTGCCGGTTTGCTGTTGGCGGATTCGGAATATCGCCATGAACTGGAAGCGCAGATCGAGCCGTTCAAAGGTTTGCTGCTCGGGCTGTTTTTCATCAGCGTCGGCATGGGCGCCAACCTTAGCTTGCTGTTGAGTGCGCCGATCACTGTGTTGGGGCTGACGCTGCTGTTGATCGGTTTGAAGTTACCGCTGCTGTTTGTCGTCGGGCGTCTGGCCGGTGGCTTGAACAAGGTCAGTGCGATCCGCCTCGGTATCGTCTTGGCGGCCGGTGGTGAGTTCGCTTTTGTAGTGTTCAAGATCGGTCGTGATCAGGGTCTGTTCGAACCACGCCTGTATGACTTGCTGGTGCTGACCATCACCCTGTCGATGGCGCTGACGCCGTTGTTGCTGCTGATCTGCGCGCGACTGGTCAGCCCGAAAGTGCAGCCGGTGGAAGTGCCGGAAAAATATCGTGAGATCGACACCGAAGCCCCACGCGTGGTGATTGCCGGCATGGGCCGGATGGGCCAGATCGTCGCGCGTATCCTGCGGGCGCAGAACATCAAGTTCGTCGCGCTGGACACCTCGGTGGAAACCATCGAACTGTCGCGCAGTTTCGGCGGTGTGCCGGTGTTCTACGGCGACCCGATGCGCCCGGAAATCCTCAACGCGGCCAAGGTCGGCGAGGCGGAATATTTCGTGATTGCCACAGATGATCCGGAGACCAATATCAAAACGGCCGAGGTGGTGCGCAAGCTCTATCCGCACATGAAGATCATCGCTCGGGCACGTAACCGTCAGCATGTGCATCGGTTGGTCGATGTGGGCGCTGAAGCGATTCGGGAAACGTATTACTCAAGTCTGGAAATGAGCCGGCGCACATTGGTTGGCCTCGGTTTGACCCAGGCCCAGGCCGATGCGCGGATCAAGCGTTTCAAACACCACGACGAACAGGTGCTGGAGGCGCAACACGCGATTTACGACGATGCGGCGAAAGTCCTGCAAACCGCCCAGGAAGCCCGGGCGGAACTGGCGCGGTTGTTCGAATCCGATCAACTGGAAGAAGAATCACGCAAATCCTGAACCTTGCCAGAATCCAAATGTAGGAGTGAGCCTGCTCGCGATGACGGTGTTTCAGTCAACTTATTCGTTACTGACAGATTGCTATCGCGAGCAGGCTCACTCCTACAGGGATTGTTTCAGGCCAGTTCGAGTTCGGGCGCTTGCTTGACTGGCGTGACCTCAAAGCGATCCGCCAAAAACGGCGTGATATCCAGCGGCAGCGGCTCATCGTTGACCAGCTTATCCAGCAGCACGCCAGTAATCGCCGAAGTCAGAATCCCGGTACGGAAGTGGCCGCAGGCATTCAGGTAACCCTCCACCCCACGCATCGGCCCGAGTATCGGCAATTCATCCGGCGAACCCGGACGCAACCCCGCCCACGTGCGTTTCAGATTCACATCCTTGAGTTCCGGCAAACAGCGCACCGCGCCCTGCACCAACCCGGTGATTTCCGGGTAAGTGGTGGTGACGTCGAAGCCTTTGTCTTCGGTGGTGCTGCCGATCAGGATTTCGCCGTTGTCCTTTTGCGCCACGTAACAGTCGCTGGTGGTCAGGCAGCCGTTGAGGATTTTCGGCATACGCTCGGTCAACAGAATCTGGCCCTTGACCGGTTTGACCGGAATGCGAATGCCGCTGGCCCACTCGCTCAGATCCGCCGCCCACGCGCCCGCCGCGTTGATGAGGGTCTTGCAGTGGAACACGCCCTCCTCGGCCGTCTGCACTCCAGTGACGCGGCTGCCATGGTGCAACACGCCGGTGACGTTGGTGTTGACGAAAATGTCGACGCCGTTCTGCCGCGCGCCTTCCATGTAGGCGTCGGCGAGGCGAAACGGGCTGACCTGGTGATCACAGAGAAACTCCAGCGCCCCGCGTGCTTCATGGCTGACGCTCGGTTCAGACTCGCGCAACGCCGCCTGATCGAGCCAGCGCACCTGATCGGCCAGGTGCGGAATGCAGCCGACGATGTGCTCGGCGTAGAGCCGGTCTTCATCGTCATAAATGACGAATTTCAGCCCGGTCTTTTCGAACTTGAAATCCATCCCGTGCTGTTCTTTAAGCTCGCGGTGCAACCCCGGGTACAGGGCGTTGGACTGCAGGGCAAAATCAAAGAATGACTCCGGCAGAATGTGTGGCGTGCTCGCGTCCACCGCCACCGCCGCGCCCTGGGTTTCGCGCTTGCGGTTGGCCGACATCATGCGGAAGAAAATCACCCCGCAGCCGAGGCCGACCGATTCACCGATCGCCCACAAACCACCGGCCGAAGCACGCGTCGCGTTGCCGGGGCGCTTGGCATCGATCAGCGCGACCTTGAGGTTTTTGCGCTTGGACAATTGATAGGCGCAGGACGCCCCGATCACGCCGCCACCGGCGATGATCACGTCATAGAACTTACTCATGGGCAGCGGCCTCCGTGCCGACGGACTGGAACGCGGAAAAAGGAATCGGATCAATCGGGAAACGCGGGCGCAGCCAACCGACATCCTTGCGCCCGGTGGCCTGGCGTAACCGGTCGCTGCAATAGCCGACGCACATGCGCCCCTGGCAATCGCCCATGCTTACGCGGGTGCGCATTTTCAGGCTGGCGATGTCTTGCACGCCCTGCTCCAGCGCCAGATCGATGTCGGCACGGGTGGCGTGTTCGCAACGGCAGATCACCGTGTCGGCGGCGGGCAAAGCGGTCTGTCCGACACCGCGCTCGGTATAGCGATCAACGGCGGCGCGAAAACGCACGATGGCTCTGAGTTTGCCCAGATAACGGTCGCGGCGCACGCGGGCCAGTTCTTCTTCGAGGACACCGCGTTGCAGCAGGATCGAAGTCGCCGCGATCTTGCCGGCAAGCATCGCCGCTTCACCGCCGCGAATCCCACCCATGTCACCGGCCAAATGCACGTGCGGCTCGTTGCTTTGCTGCCAGAGGTTGGCGTTGGCGCGCAGATAACCGTCGTCACTGAAGCCGTGATCCAGGCCCATCTGCTGACTCAGTTGGGTGCGCGGAATAAAGCCGTAACCGACCGCGAGGGTCTTGGCCTCGAAACGCTCGACGCGGCTCATGTCCGGTTCCCACGTGGCCGAGTACGGCGCGACGCTGACGCTTTTCAGTTCGTCCTCGCCATGGGCTTCAACCACGCCCCAGCCGTAATTCATCGGGATGCCGTGCAATTTCAGGTAGGCAAGCATGCTCAAGCCGTCGAGGAACAACTGCGGTTTGTTCAGCAACGCCAGGCTCTCACGGGCGATCTTGCCGAACGCACACGCCTCATACACGCCCGCGACGCTGACGCCCGAGGCATGCAACTGCGTCGCCACCAACGGCAACAACGGCCCGGTGCCGGCGATGATCACCGGCCCTTGCGGCTTGACCACGCCGCTTTTGATTTGCAGTTGCAGACCGCCAAGCATGATGACGCCCGGCAGCGTCCAGCCGGGGAACGGCACACTGCGTTCGTGGCAACCGGCGGCTAGCAGCAATTGCGGATATTCGATCTCGCGCAGTTGCTCGTCACCGTCCAGCACTACCAGGGCGCGAGTACCTTCGGCGCCGACCACCCGATGGTTGAGGCGCACGTCGATCAGCCCCGACTGTTCCTGAAATTCACCGTGCAGTTTGCCCAGCGCTTCGGAGTAACGCGGACCGAGGTAATCCAGTTGCACACCGTCACGCAGCGGCCCGCGATAGACCACCCCGCCGAGGCGCGAAGCCTCTTCAAGCAAGGTGCTGCGCACACCGTGGCATGCCAGCTCGATGGCGGCTGCCATTCCCGCCGGGCCACCGCCGACAATCACCGGTTGCAGGTTCATACGACCTCCTGCGCAACGATGCGGTTGACCTGGGTTTCGATGCGCATACCGTCGCGTACCACGGTCTGACAGGCGCGGCGCTTGTGCCGGCCGTTGATTTTCACCAGGCAGCATTGGCACACGCCCATACCGCAATAGGCGCCGCTGATCTGGTCATGATCGTTGCGGGCAATCTGGCGTACGCCGAGGGATTGAATGACGCTCAGGACGGTTTCGCCGATAGCAGCGCTGACCGCTTGGCCGTTGATGTGGACAGTCATATCCGCCTGCGCCAAGGGCTGGATATCGAAGGTTCTTTCTTGGCAGTGCATTGAATGATCTTCCGTGAAAATTTCAGTGGAGTTTTGCGCCAGCTCCTTGCTGCACTACACCGTGCCGACCCGTTGTTCTAATGCATTTTGAGGGTCTGACTGCGGTACTCCGTCAGCGCAACCTGGTGCGCGTACAGGCAATGTAGTCGATACCGCGGCAAAGGCTTGGATCATTTACGGTAGGCGATATCGCCGGACGAAATATTGATCCAGGCCAGTGAAAGCGGTTGGATTGTCCAACGATCAATTGGTGAAGACGAACTGCCCTTTGATCTTCTTCGGGCCGATCATGGCGAGGTCCGGGAACAGCAGCGATTTGACCCAGGCGGCGTAGAACACCATGGCCAGAATGAAAGCCACGCCGAGCAGAGTCGACACGGGTTCTTCACTGAAGCCTGCCAATTCTCGCGGAATCTGACTGATCGTGAAGGTGATGTAGATTGTGTAAACGACCGCGATGCCCTGATAAAAACCCCATGCAAACAACAGCGGAATTACGCCGACAATCAACACCATGGCCACCGCCATAACGATGCCGCCGTCATTGATTTGCACAAGCCCGGCTATCCCCCCGAGCAGTCCCCAGATGCCCATCAGCGCGACCAGGATGTTGACTTTAACGGCGTGGCGTTTTCTGAGGACGGGATCGCGACGCCCGCCGATCCAGCCCGCCAGCACTCGATCCTTGACCTTGCCGCCCGACAGCGCCTTGAAGGTTTCGCTCCTGGAATGCCCGCCCTCGAGCATTTCGACGACTCGTCGTTTGATTGCTTGCCTGTCCAACGTATTCATCCTTAAACATGCGCGCAACGGCCGACCCGTTGCCGATGCGGATTCTCGCCTTGTTGCCCGTCAGAAAGCAAAAAGCCGCTTCCACCCTAAGGTGGAAGCGGCCGAGGCATGGGCCTCAATGGAGCAATCAGTGCACGAACAGGGCGATCAGGATGATGATCGGGATCGGTACGCCGAGGAAAAACAGCAGTAGTGAGCGCATGGTGATGCTCCTTGTTTAACGGACTGGAGTGGTCGTGGTGTAGGTGTCGACTTCAACGTACTCGACCGCATCGCGACGACGACCGCCGAAAGTGGCCGCGAAACTGGCGAAGAACGCGCCAGCCAGCAACGAGATGAACATCCACAGCGAGGTCCAGGCAGCGACTTTCGCAGCGGTGTCGGCGGCTTGCTGAGCTTTCAGCTTGGCGTCGGCCAGGGCTTTCTGAGTACGCGCGTAGATTTCATCGACACGACGTTCGGCGTCGGCCTGAGTCAGGTTGGTCCGCTGAGCGACCAGTTGTGCCAGATAAGTACGGTCTTCGGCGCTGAGCTGACCGTTGGCCAGGCTCTGGGCGAAGATCCGGGCCACGGCGCCATGCGCAGCGTCATCGCTGACGGAGGCCGGACGGTCGTCGCGAAACAGGCTGTCGATGTAGTAACCGTACTGGTTGCTGTCGGTGTTCGCCGCAGCAGTACCGGCCGCTTGGGTCATGGCACCGGCTGCACCGCCAGCCACACTGGCACCGGCCTGCACACCACCACTGATGACGCTGCTGACCGAGCCGACCACCAGCACTGCGGTGACCAGCGTCGCCACACACCAGGCGAGGAAGCCGTGCGCGGTGTCGCGGAAATACACCTCGTCACCGTGCATGTTCGCCCACTTCACCCGCAGGCGACCGGCGATGTAGCCGCCCATACCGGAAGCGATGATCTGCGTCGCCGCCAACCAGACAATCGTTGAAATGCCCAGGCCCTTGGCGCTGACGCCCTCTCCGGCCCACGGTGAAACGGCAGAGAAACCCAAACCGAAACCGAGCAGGACCAAAATCATCGACAGGGCTGCGGCAGCCGCAGCACCGGCGAAAATCGCGCCCCAGGACACGCCCGAAACGCTGCTCGACTCTTCAACGGCGGGATAAAACCCATCAGGGGATCTATTCATTGTTGTTCTGCTCCAGGCATGAAAAATGGTGTTACAACTCGTCATCAGAGGAATTGCAGTGACCGTGCCAGTCGCGAGAATTAAATAAGTCGTTTAATTTCAGCTAGTTATAAAGAATGAACTTCCGAAAACCTTGCAAATTGCAACAACTGCCGGATAACAGCGGGTTTTATGCATTGGCCTCGAATACCCATCACGCTCGAAATTTGCGTTTGTGACAGGTGAACATGAAAGTTAATTTAAAGCGTCAACGGATTTTCTTGGCAAAATGCAGCCATTCCGTTTGAACCGATCAACAGGCCTGCCTATGACTCGTATCTTGACCATCGAAGACGACGCCGTGACCGCCCGGGAAATCGTCGCCGAACTGAGCAGCCACGGGCTTGACGTCGACTGGGTCGACAATGGCCGCGAAGGCCTCGACCGCGCTGTCAGCGGCAACTACGACCTGATCACCCTTGATCGCATGTTGCCCGAACTCGATGGCCTGGCCATCGTCACCACCCTGCGCACCATGGGCGTGGCCACCCCGATTCTGATGATCAGCGCCCTTTCCGATGTCGACGAGCGTGTACGTGGTTTGCGGGCCGGCGGCGATGATTACCTGACCAAACCGTTCGCCACCGATGAAATGGCCGCACGGGTTGAAGTTTTGCTGCGTCGACAGAACAGCGGCGCCACTCAAGCGACAACGTTGCAGGTGGCCGACCTTGAACTCGACTTGATCAGCCATGAGGCGCGGCGTGCCGAGCAAGTGCTGACGCTGCTGCCGACCGAATACAAACTGCTCGAATTCCTGATGCGCAACAGCGGCCAGATTCTCTCGCGGATGATGATTTTCGAAGAAGTCTGGGGCTATCACTTCGACCCCGGCACCAACCTGATCGACGTGCACATTGGTCGCCTGCGCAAGAAAATCGACGCGGCGGGCAATGTTCCGCTGATCCGCACGGTACGGGGCTCGGGTTATGTCATTGCCGAACCCGTCTGACGGTTGGCGCTCTTCCAGCAGCCGCTTGCTGGCGCTGTACAGTTCGCTGTTCGTGGCGTGGAGCGCGATCCTCATGGGGGTCATGTATTACGAGGTCTCCGGCTACCTCGACAACCTCGCCAAACACTCGCTGATGCAACGTCAGCACCTGTTTTCGCACTTTCGCGGCGCACAGCTGGAAGACGCCCTCGCCGCCAGCATGACTTTCGACATTCGCGGCATCGACGCCTATGGCTTGTTCGATGCCGACGGCGTTTACCTCGGCGGCGCGTTGCAGCAGATCCCCGAGGGGCTGCCGCTGGACGGCAAGATCCACATGCTCGCCGATTGCGCCAACTCCGACGACCCGACCCTGCCCAATGACAGCTGCGACGCCGTCGCCACACAAACCCGCGACGGTCGCTGGCTGGTGTTGTTGCGCGACAACGGCTCGCTGTTCGCGGTGACGCGGATCATTTTGCACGCGTTGTTCTGGGGCGTATCGCTGACGATTCTGCCGGGGATTGCCGGTTGGCATTTGCTGCGACGCCGGCCGTTGCGGCGGATTCGCGCGATTCAGGCCAGCGCGCAGGCGATTGTTGCCGGCGATCTGACGCACCGCTTGCCGCTGTCCAATCGCCGCGATGAACTGGACATGCTCGCCGCCATTGTCAACGCCATGCTCGAACGCATCGAGCGCTTGATGAATGAAGTCAAAGGCGTCTGCGACAACATCGCCCATGACTTGCGCACGCCACTGACCCGCCTGCGCGCGCAGCTTTACCGCATGCAGCAACAGGCCGGCGAAGGCTCGCAGGAAGCGGCGCAACTGGATCTGGTGCTGGCCGAAGCTGACACGCTGATGGCGCGGTTTCGCGGGTTGCTGCGGATTTCCGAGCTGGAGGACCGGCAGCGCCGCTCAGGTTTTGTCGAACTCGATCCGGTGCAATTGCTGGAAGAGCTGCACGAGTTTTACCTGCCGCTGGCCGAGGAAGGCGAACTGCGTTTCGACTTGAACATGCCGGAGACGTTGCCAGCGCTGAACGGTGATCGGGCGCTGTTGTTTGAAGCGTTGGCGAATTTGTTGAGCAACTCGATCAAGTTCACCCCGCCGGGCGGCACGGTGATGTTGCGTGGTGTAAACGCGGGTGGGCAGACGCGGATTGAAGTGCACGACTCCGGGCCAGGGATTCCCGAGGCTGAGCGTGAGGCGGTGTTCCAGCGGTTTTATCGCGCCGAGGGTGGGCAGCCGCAAGGTGGCTTTGGTCTCGGATTGTCGATTGTCGCCGCGATTGTCAGCTTGCACGGCTTCAGTCTGGAAGTCGGCAGCAGCGATCTGGGCGGGGCGAAACTGCTGCTCGATTGCCGGCAGAGCCTGATCGAGAACTCCTGATTCTGCCGATACTCCAAATCGACGCGGTCCCTGTGGGAGCTGGCTTGCCAGCGATGGGGGCTGGTCAGCCGCCGTATAAGGTGACTGAACCACCGCTATCGCTGGCAAGCCAGCTCCCACAGGTTTTTGTGCTGTTTGATTAAGCGGGGTAATTGGCGCGCAGTGCCTCGAGGCCACCCTGATAGATGCCGCTGAACAGCGCCACCACTTCCTCATCGCTCACGCCTTTGGCATTGAAACGCCCCGACCACGTCACCCGTGCGCCCTGCCCTTGGGCTTCAACCTTGATCGTCGCCAGATAATCCGTCGCTGGGAACGGCGCCTGTTCAATCGAATAGCTATAGGTCTTCGCCGCGTTATCGAACGCTTGCAGACGCTCGACCACCACGCCGCCGTCAGCGGTTTGCAGCGTGCGCACGCGGCCGCCGTCGCTCAGTTCACTGTTGGGAATAAAGGGCAGCCAATCGGGCAGCGTGTTGAAGCCGCCGATCAATTGCCAGACCTGATCGGCCGAGGCCGGAATATCGATGGTTGCGGATGCTGTAGGCATAAATAAACGTCTCTCTCGGGAATTCAGATCGTCAGGCTGTCGACCACGCCGCCATCGACGCGCAAGGCTGCGCCGGTGGTGGCTGAGGACAGCGGCGAAGCGATGTAGGTGACCAGGTGCGCAACTTCTTCAACGTCCGCGACACGCTGGATGATCGAGGTCGGGCGGGCCTTGAGTACAAAGGCGTCGGCTTCATCGCGCAGGTTGCGCCCGGACTCGGCAGCGGCATCCTTGAGCATGTCTTGCAGGCCATCGGTGAAGGTTGGCCCCGGCAGGATCGCATTGACGGTTACACCGGTGCCAGCCAGACGTTTGGCCAAACCGTGGGATACCGCCAGATTGGCGCTTTTGGTCACGCCGTAATTGATCATGTCGGCAGGCGTTGCCACACCGGATTCCGAGGACAGGAAAATCACCCGGCCCCAACCCTGCTCGACCATCGCCGGCACGTAATGCCGCGCCAGGCGCACGCCGGAAATCACGTTGACTTCATAGAAACGCGTCCACTCGCTGTCCGGCGCTTCGAAGAAATCCACATCATTAAAGATACCGAGGTTGTTCACCAGAATGTCGGCACGCGGTTCGGCGGCGAAGAGCTTTTGCGCGCCTTCGGCGGTGCCCAGATCCGCCGTCAAACCACGCAATTGCGCGCCAGGGACTTTCTCGCGAATGCTCGCCAGCGCCTGTTCGACCTTGCCGGTGTCGCGGCCAATGACGACCACCGTAGCCCCGGCTTCGGCCAACGACTGGCTGATGCCCAGACCAATGCCCGCCGTACTGCCACTGACAATCGCCAGTTTGCCACCCAAGTCAATCTTCATTGCACACCTCCCATGTAGGAGCTGCCGAAGGCTGCGATCTTGTGATCCGGCAACGGCGCCCGTTCAGAAACCAGTTTCGCTTCACGCAATGCCTGCCAGAAACCGGCAGGAATGACCGCCGACAACGCCGCGACATCTTCAGCAATCCGCCCCGGTTTGCTCGCCCCCGGAATCACCGCAGCCACCGCGGGATTGGCCAGCGAGAACTGTAGCGCAGCGGCTTTGATATCGACGTTGTAAGCAGCGGCGATGCGTTTGATCTGCTCAACCTTGGCGATGACTTCAGGGCTGGCGTGCTGGTATTCGAAGTGCGAGCCACCGGCCAGAATGCCCGAGCTGTAAGGGCCACCGACGACGATTTCAACATTCTGTGCCAGCGCCGCATCCATCAGGCGTTGCAACGGACGTTCGTGGTCGAGCAGCGTGTAGCGACCGGCCAACAGGAAACCATCCGGTTGCGCTTCAGTGAGATCGAGGGTCAGTTCACACGGCTCGACTTTGTTCACGCCCAGGCCCCAGCCCTTGATCACGCCTTCTTCGCGCAAGCGGGTCAGCACTTTGAACGCGCCGGTACGCGCCTGGTTGAAGTATTCCAGCCATTGATCGCCGTAGAAGTCCTGGGCGATGTCGTGCACCCAGACGATGTCGAGGCGATCAGTCTGCAAGCGCTTGAGGCTGTCTTCGATGGACCGCATAGTCGCGTCGGCGCTGTAGTCATTGACGATCTTGTTCGGGCGACCGTGTTCGAACACGCCACTTTTTTCGCCGAGATCGCGGGCGCTAGCGTCTTCGATTTCATCGAGAATCACCCGACCGACTTTGCTGCTGAGCACGTAGTCGTCGCGCTTGTATTGCTTGAGTGCTTCGCCGAGGCGGATCTCCGACAGGCCGGATCCGTAAAACGGCGCAGTGTCGAAATAACGCACGCCAGCCTCCCACGCCGCATGCACGGTGGCTTGCGCTTCCGCTTCCGGAATGGCGCGGAACATGTTGCCCAACGGGGCGGTGCCGAAGCCCAGTTGGCCGGGCAATTTGTCTTTCAAGCTCATGGGTTTTTCCTCGATAGGTTCTGGGTCTGCGTGACCGTTGAGCAGATCCTAGATTGCGGCACCGAGACCGTCCAAGACATAATCTGCAGCACTTGAGTCCCTATAGGTCTGACATGATCGACATCCGCCAATTGCGCTACTTCGTTGTAGTCGCCGAGGAAGAACACGTCGGCCGCGCCGCCGAACGGCTGCATATTTCCCA
This sequence comes from Pseudomonas sp. MYb2, assembly GCF_002979955.1. Taxonomy (NCBI): domain Bacteria; kingdom Pseudomonadati; phylum Pseudomonadota; class Gammaproteobacteria; order Pseudomonadales; family Pseudomonadaceae; genus Pseudomonas; species Pseudomonas sp. MYb2. The sequence goes on along the minus strand of NZ_PCQC01000015.1, from coordinate 103,694 downwards.
GTCGCCGCTGAGCCGACAAATCGCCCAGCTCGAGGAGCGCCTGGGGCTGACCCTGTTCGAGCGCAGCCAGCAACGCATTCGCCTGACCCGCGACGGCCAGACCTTCCTTGCTGAAACCCGCGCCCTGCTGACCCACGCCAATCGCCTGGAATCCCTCGGCAAACGCCTCGGTCGCGGTGAAGAAGGCGGCCTGTGCATCGGCTATATCGAGAACGCCATGCACGCCGGAGTTTTGCCCAATGCCTTGCGCGTGCTGCGCGCCGATCGGCCGAATGTGCACGTCGCGTTGTACAACCTCAGTTCCGCCGAGCAACTGGAAGGCTTGCGACAGCGTAGTCTCGATATCGCCTTGGTGAGTGAGCCGCCGACCGATGACGACCCGGATCTGCTGGGTTTTCAAGTGCTCGATGATCCGATGCTGCTGGCCTTGCCGGAGCATCATCGGTTAGCCCAGCAGAACGTGCTGAGCCCCGAGGATCTGGCCGAGCAGGAATGGATCGGCGTGCAGCCGCGTCAGGATGCCAACGATGAGTTTGTCAGCGCGTGCATCCGCGCGGGCTTCACTCCGGATGTGCGCATGCAGGCGAGCGAACCGTTTACTGCGCTGGGGCTGGTGGCGTCGGGGTTGGGGATTGCGATGATTCAGAAAGGCCTGAGCCATAACGCCCCGCCGGGGGTGGTGTTGCGTGAACTGCCGTGGCTGACATTGACCACGCCGTTGTGGGCGGCGTGGCACCGGATCAACTTGCGGCCGTTGGTCGAGACTTTCCGCACCGTTTTGACAGGTAATGAGATTTCCGCTGACTGAACGGGCCTCATCGCGGGCAAGCCCGCTCCCACAGGTTCATGGGTGAGCCTGAACTTTGTGTACGCCGCAAATCCCTGTGGGAGCGGGCTTGCCCGCGATGAGGCCAGCAGCCACAACCATTGCCCTCGGGCGTTCTACACTCAACGGATACGCACCCAGCCGTGAGTTGACCATGAAAATGTCTGCGCAAATGACCGTCGTCGCAGTCCTCGCCACCCTCGCCTGGCTGGGTCTGGCGGTGTGGGGCATTGGCGGTGTGGCGATGTTCTTTTCCCACGGTTCGCTGGTGATCGTGGCACTGGCGACGATGGCCATGGTGATCGCTTCACTGTTCAGCGAGGTCAACCTCAGTGCTGGCGAGCGTGAAGACCGCGCCAATCGCTGGGTGATTCCGGCCTTTGGCGTGATTGGTCTGGTCAGCGGATTCTTGCCGGCCTACTGCGACCGGGTGAATGTCTGGACCTTCGGTGGTGAAGGCGTGCGCTGGCTCGGTGCTTTGTTGTTTATCGTCGGTGGCGTGCTGCGATTGTGGCCGGTGTTTGTGCTGGGGCGGCGTTTCAGTGGCTTGGTGGCGATTCAGCCGGGGCATCGGTTGGTCACCGAGGGCATTTATCAGCACCTGCGTAACCCGAGTTATCTGGGATTGGTGATCAATGCCGTGGGCTGGGCGCTGGCGTTTCGTTCGGTGGTCGGGCTGTTGCTGGCGGCGCTGACCTTGATCCCGTTGATTGCCCGGATTCATTCGGAGGAGGCGCTGCTGCGTGCGCAGTTTGGGGTTGAGTACGACGCTTATTGCGCGAGAAGTTGGCGTTTGGTGCCTGGGGTTTATTGATTTGCGAACACCGTCACCCTGTAGGAGTGAGCCTGCTCGCGATAGCGATGTGTCAGTCAAATCTGTTTCTCTGACACACCGCGATCGCGAGCAGGCTCACTCCTACAAGGGATTGTGTTGTGTCAGTTTTTTTGCAGGTGAAGTTTGCCGTCGCTGTCGATTTCGACCTGAACAGCAGCATAACTGGCCAACGTCGCATGCGCCGTTTCCAGCGCATGCTGGTGCGTGGTGGTGATGATCATCAGCGGTGCACCGGCCGCTTCGGCAGCCTGAATGCCGACAGTGGCGTCTTCAAAAATCAGGCAATCACGCGCTTCCAGGCCAAGACGTTTGGCAGCCAGTAAATAGCCGGCCGGATCAGGCTTGCCCGCCTGCACATCTTCCGCAGTGATCATCACCGCAGGCGCAGGAATCCCCGCTGCCGCCATGCGCCGCAAGGCCAGATCCCGTGGCGCCGAGGTCACCATCGCCCAGCGTTCTTTCGGCAAGCTGTCGAGAAACGCCGCTGCGCCGGGAATCTCGACAATGCCTTCAACGTCTTCGATTTCCGCTTGGGTAATGAACGCCGCTTGCGCCTCGGCATCAACGCCGGGCAGGTTCAGGCGATTGATCGTGTCGATGGCACGCGCACCATGGATGGTCGGCAGGAATGTTTCCACGTCAACACCATGACGCACCGCCCAAGCGGACCAGATGCGCTCGGCAGCGGCGATGGAGTTGAGGACGGTGCCGTCCATGTCGAACAGGAACGCGCCGAATGCGCGATCGAAAACAGAATCGTGAGCAGACAAAACGTCGCATCCTTTGGCTAGAAACCGGGCCAGCAATGTAGCACTTGCCGGACCGATTCACCCAACGTGTCAGTGCAGGCGCGGGGCCTTGGACTTGAACGCGCTGTCCACACAGTCGAGCAACTGGCCGATAGCCCAAGGCTTTTTGATAAACGCCACCGAATGCTTGACCCCGGAGGTCTCCGGCGTTTCATAGCCGGACATGACCATCACCGGCTTGTCCGGCCAGCGGTCACCGACCAGGTTGGCCAGATCGGCGCCATTGAGGGTGCCGGGCATGGTGATATCGGTGAGCAATAACGCCACTTGCTGGGCGTGTTGCTCCAGATAAAGCGATGCGGCGTCAGCACTGGTGTGCGGCTCGACCTTGAAACCTTCCTCCTGAAGAATTTCGCAGAGAAACTCCAGAATCAACGGATCATCCTCAACCACCAGAATCAATCCGTCAGGAAGGTGCGCGTCCGCCGTCGGTGTTGGGCACATGAAACTGCACTCCCTGAATTGCATTAACGATTTAGCGGCTTGAATCCGCTGCTTATCTGGTATGAGCAGCGGGCTCTACAGAAATTCATTTTTGATACAGGTCTTTTGCGAAACGGCGCTTTTGCCCGTCAGCGGCAATCGTTCGCAACGGCGCATTTGTGGTTAAAATGCCGGCCCTTTTGTTTGCCGACCCTGACCGATGAACCCTGAAGCCCTCGCCACCCTCCACGCCCATCTGTTGCCTGCGCTTGCGGCGGCACCGAGCGAAACCCGTCGCCTGTTTCACGGGCGCGGACGTTGCTGGCCGGGGCTGGAGCAGTTGACCGTGGACTGGCTGCAAGGCGTGGTGCTGGTGTCGTTGTTCAAGGAACCGCTGCCCGACCAACTGGACGACCTCAAGCGCTTGCTGCTGGAGATCAGCCGTTCACCGGAGTGGCAGCAGTGCGGCGCGCACACGTTGTTGATCCAGCATCGTTACTTGCCGCAAAGCACGGCTGAATGGCTGCTGGGCGCCGAGATCGACGAAATGACTATCGTCGAGGGAGGTCTGCAGTACCGGATCGATCTGGGCCTCAAACAAAACACCGGTTTGTTTCTCGACATGCGCTACGGTCGCAACTGGGTGCGCGAGCAGGCCAACGGCAAGCGTGTGTTGAACCTGTTCGCCTACACCTGCGGATTTTCCGTGGCCGCGATCGAGGGCGGCGCCGATCATGTGGTCAATCTGGACATGTCCCGCGCAGCCTTGAGTCGCGGGCGCGACAATCACCGTTTGAACGGCCACGACTTGAGCAAGGTCAGTTTCCTCGGCCACGACCTGTTCAAATCCTGGGGCAAAGTGATCAACAGCGGCCCGTACGATCTGGTGATCATCGACCCGCCGTCGTTCCAGAAAGGCAGTTTTCTACTGACCAAGGATTACCAGCGCGTGCTGCGCCGCTTGCCGGAATTGCTGACGGCGCAAGGCACCGTGCTGGCCTGCATGAACGACCCGGCGTTCGGTTCGGACTTTCTGATTGATGGCGTGACGCAGGAAGCGCCGGGGTTGCGCTTTGAGCAGCGGCTGCAGAATCCGCCGGAGTTTGCGGATGTCGATCCTGAAAGCGGACTCAAGGCCCTGATCTTCCACCGCACTCCCTGACACCCCGAAGATCCCTTGTAGGAGTGAGCCTGCTCGCGATAGCGGTGTGTCAGTTAGCACTTATTTGACTGATAGACCGCTATCGCGAGCAGGCTCACTCCTACAGGGGGATTGTGTTGGGTCAGGGAGTTGGTGGGCGCAGCACCAGGGCAAACAACTCACCATGCCCGGTGACATTGAGCTTGTGATACAGATTGCGCCGATGCACCTTCACTGTTTCCGGCGAGATGCCCATCTGCTGGGCCATCGCCTTGCTGGAAAAGCCCTGCAAGATCAGCCGTGCCGTATCGACTTCGCGCACCGTCAGCCGCGCATCGAAGCGGTCAAGCAAGGTCGCCAGATCCCCCGCCACCCCTTCCGCAGGCGGCCCTTGCGGCGGCACCAGTTGCACGTGTCGACGCATCGCCGCCAACACCCAGTCGCGCACGCAGAGCAAGCGGCCTTGCTCAGCCATAGTGAACGTCGTCGAGCGTCCCAGTGACAAACCGAGCACGCCGCCGTCGACGTTGATCATGAACTGCAACTCGTCTTCGCCCACCACCGAACGAAAGTAGCTCTGGTAATACTCACTGTGCAGAAACTGGTCCGGCGCCACCGAGGCCAGGCTGTGCAAGCCATCGGCAATGCCGGTGGACGCGGTCAGATAGAACGGATCGAGCAAGTACATCCCGGCCGTGTACCCGGCCAGTTCTTCCTGCTCGTCGGATCGACCCTTGCTGTCGAAGTCGATCAGCAATTGCGGTGCCTGCCCCGCTTTCATCAACGCCACCAGCGCGTTGTCCAGCGGCACCAGCAAGCGCAAGGTGTCGACCAGCGCACGCCAGAAGCCGTCCTGCCCGACGTCGGCAAACACCCGTGCCAGACTTTGATGCACCGGCATTTCCTGCAACAACGCGTCCACGCACTACCCCTTTTGAGTAACCCATGATGGGAATGGGTCCGGCGCGACCGGCCCGATAGGCTGACCACTCCTGTTCATCACCGGCCTGCACAGGCCAGGAGTGCCGCATCATGCGTCGTCACCGTGGCTATATCAACCTGGGCCTCAACCTGGGCCTGCTCGCCAGTATTGGCGCCGGCTCGACCGTTATGGCCGGCGATGCGCCGAGCGTGCACGTCTACAACTGGTACGACTACATCGGCCCGGCCACCCTGCACGACTTTCAGCGCGACAGCGGTATCCAAGCGGTCTACGACACTTTCGACAGTGCCGAAGTACTCGAAGGCAAATTGATGACCAGCCACAGCGGTTACGACGTTGTGGTAGCGAGCAATTTCAGCCTGCCGACGCTGATCAAGGCCGGCGCCCTCGCCCCGCTGCCGCGCGAGCAACTGCCGGGCTGGAAGAATCTCGATGCCGACCTGCTGGCGAAACTGGCCAACAACGATCCCGGCAATCAGTACGCGGTGCCGTACCTGTGGGGCACCAACGGCATCGGTTACAACGTCGACAAGGTTCGCGCCGCGCTCGGTGACAAGGCGCCGGTGGATTCGTGGGAGCTGGTGTTCAACGAAGACAACCTCGCCAAACTCGGCCAGTGCGGTGTGGCGATGCTCGATTCGCCGTCGGAGATGCTGCCGGTTGCCCTGCATTATCTCGGTCTGCCACCCAACAGCACCGATCCCGAAGACTATAAAAAAGCCGAGGCGCTGCTACTGAAACTGCGCCCGCACATTGCCTACTTCAACTCATCGAAGTTCATCAGCGACCTGTCCAACGGCAACATTTGCGTGGCGGTCGGCTGGTCCGGCGCCATGCTCGAAGCCAAGACCAATGCCGAGCAGGCCAACAACGGCGTGAAGATCGCCTACAGCCTGCCCAAGGAAGGCGCGCCGGTGTGGTTCGACACGTTGGTGCTGCTCAAGGACGCGCCGAATCGTCCTCAGGGTCTGGCGTTTATCGACTATCTGCTGCGCCCGGAAGTGATCGCGCCGGTCAGTGATCATCTGTCTTATCCCAATGGCAATCGCGCGGCGACAGCGTTGGTAGCCGCAGCGACTCGGGACAACCCGGCGGTTTATCCGTCTGCTGCGGCGATGGCCACGCTGTACACCCTGGAACCCTTGCCCAAAGCCACCGAGCGCGTGCGCACGCGGGTGTGGAGCAAGGTCAAGAACGGCCAGTGAATCCAACACATTTCCCCTCTGTAGGAGTGAGCCTGCTCGCGATAGCGGTGGATCCGGCACCGGTGTATTGAAAGTGCCGACGCTATCGCGAGCAGGCTCACTCCTACAGGGGACGGTGAGCAACTCAGACTTTTTTAGAGAGATAACCATCAATGAAACCTCGCGCCCGTGACCTCAATATCCGCATCGGCCAGCTGCCGCCCGGCCCGCTCAACGCCATCACCGACGTCCCCGGCGTACGCGTCGGCCACAGCAATGTGCGCGGCCGCAGCAGCGCCGGGCGCGACATCTGCACCGGCGTCACGCTGATCGAACCGCGCCCGGGCTCGACCAATCTGCAACCGTGTTTTGCCGGTGTACATGTGCTCAATGGCAACGGTGACGCCACCGGGCTTGAATGGATTCGCGAGGCGGGCCTGCTGACCAGCCCGATTGCGTTCACCAACACCCACAGCCTCGGCGTGGTGCGCGATGCCTTGATTGCACTGGATCGCCAGCAGCAACCCGACGACGGTCGCCTCTACTGGAACATGCCGGTGGTACTGGAAACCTTTGACGGTTTGCTTAACGACATCAACGGCTTTCACGTCCACCCCGAACACGTCGCAGAAGCGCTCGCCGCCGCCGTCGACGGTTCCGTCATGGAAGGTGCCGTCGGCGGTGGCAGCGGTATGATCTGCCACGAATTCAAGGGTGGCATCGGCACCTCGTCGCGGCGTTTGAGCGCTGTGCAGGGCGGCTGGACCGTCGGCGCGATCGTGCAGGCCAACCACGGTATACGCAATGAGTTGCGAGTCGATGGCTACCCGGTCGGGCGTTATATGGAACAGAAAAACTCGCCGTTCTTGCGAGCATCGTTGCCGCATCCGGGCATGGGTTCGATTGTCGTCTGCCTGGCCACCGACGCGCCGCTGTTGCCGCATCAGTGCACACGTCTGGCACAGCGCGCGAGCCTGGGTCTGGCGCGCACCGGCGGTGGCAACGAGGATCACAGCGGCGACATCTTTATCGCTTTTGCCACTGGCAACGCTCATGTTCCGCCGGCGGCCTACGAAGGCAAAGGCGCGCCGACCTGCGACGGTTTGCGCATGGTCAACAATGACCACATCAGCGAGCTGTTCCTGGCCGCAACCGAAGCGGTTGAAGAAGCGATCATCAATGCCTTGCTGGCCAGCGACAGCACCGAGGGCAACGGGCATTCAGTACCGGGACTCGACGCCGACACCCTGCTCGCTGCCCTCGAAAAATCAGGCTGGCCCGGCGCCCGCTGACACCGCAAAACACTGTAGGAGCTGCCGAAGGCTGCGATCTTTTGATTTTGCTTTTAAAAGACAAGATCAAAAGATCGCAGCCTTCGGCAGCTCCTACAGGGAGTCTGTGAACATTCATGAAAGAGGCCAGCGTCTAGTTGCCCGGGCGACTGGCGGTACTTGAGCCGCCACTTGCACACTCCCAGGATGGAATTACGCAGCGGCTCAGCTCTTCGAGCGCTGCGTAGGCACGGGTGCTCTGAACCCCAATCAAGCCTGTGCCTTGCTGCATGCGCATCTTGAGCCTCACGGGCTCCACTTCCTCCCCATCAAAGAGCTTTGAGGCTCTTTTTTTGTCTGCGCAAATCAGCTGTCCGGCAGCGAATCGGTGCGAATCGAGCACCAGGCCGCTAGCGCCAGCAACTCGCGATATTCCGCCGGGCTGCCCTTCACCCGTCCGGCCAACCAGGCGCGGCAATAACTGTCGGCCTGACCAATGATCAACGACGGCAACAGTTCTGCGGGCAGCGCCTTGAGCTCGGCAGCGCGCCCCGATTCGGCCAGCCAGTCGCGCAGACGCACATTGCGCGTCTTGTTGCGCTCCGCCAATTCGTTCTTGAACGGCCCTTTGGTCACGGCAAATCGAGCGTGGTACTGGAAGCGTGCCCACTCCGGTTGACGTTCGACCCAATCGACGTAGCTGAACACCAGCGCTTGCACGCCTTCCTCGGTGGTTTGCGCCGCCTCCAGATAGGCATCGCGCAGGCGCGCCTGGTCTTCCAGCGCGGTGAAAAACAGCGCCGCTACCAAGCCTTCCTTGTTGCCGAAATGGTGATAGATCGCCCCGACACTGGTGTCGCACTCGGCGCGAATCATTTCGATAGTAGTGGCTTCAATCCCCTGCTCGTTGAACAGGCTCAGCGCCTTGCGAAAGATGTCGCGCTTGAGTTCGGCACGGCGGCCGGGGTAGCTGCGTTCAAGTAAATCTACGGTGTCCATGCGGCTCACTGCCTGGAGATTGGAGTTGAAAGGCACTTGCCGTGCCCGTGCCAAAAACACGCATAGGTTGACAGATTTACCGCAGACAGAATACCGTTCCGTTATAGAATCATATTCTGTTACGGAACATCATTCGGTTAATCATCTTCCGCGAGGCTTTCCATGAGTCAATCTCTTAGCATGTTCAATAGTGTGGGTGCGCAGGCCTTCAGTCAGATGGCCTGTCAGTTCGCGCCCTACTTCAGCACCATCAACCCACTGGTGAGCGAGTTGCGCGCGAACGCGGCGACGGTGCAAGTACCGTTCCGCCGTGAGATCACCAACCACTTGGGTACCGTGCATGCCATTGCAATGTGCAACGCCGCCGAACTCGCCGCCGGAATGATGACCGATGTGTCGATCCCGGCCGGCGCACGCTGGATTCCCAAAGGCATGAGCGTGGAATATCTGGCCAAGGCGAAAACCGATGTGACGGCAGTGGCCAGCGGTGAAGGCGTGGATTGGCAAAGCGAGGGCGACAAAATCGTAACCGTCGACATTCACGATACCGAGGGCAAAAAAGTGTTCACGGCGCGGATCACCATGAACGTCAAACTCGGCTGAATCGCGGACACAAAAAAGCCCTTGCTACGGAATTCACGGCAAGGGCTTTTTCGCTGATGAGATGTCAGTGCACGGTCAGGCGCTGGCGGACAAATTCCTCGACATGGCGGCTGGTCTGATCGAGGTGGCGGTCGCGTTGTTTCTCAGCGTCGAGCATCGCGCGTTTGCCGTTTTTCTGCAGCAGATAGGTGTGGATCTGCTGCACTTCCAGCGACCGGTAAATCGGCGTGGTGTCAATAAATCCACGCAGGCCGTTGCTGCGGTAATGCCGGGTGCTCATCAATACCTGCGTTTCCCGTGAACCGATCACTTCAAAACCCAAGGCTTCGAAGTGCGGGACTTTACCCACGGTGCAGGCCAGTTCCGCGTGGGGATAGCGCCCGACCATTTCGCTGATCAGCGCCCGCGCCACGCCCTGACGCCGATGCCCTTCGCGCACCGCCATGTAGGCAACGCTGCACGCTTCCCAATCGCCCTGCACCGGCAGGTACAGGAGGAAACCGGTGACCTGTTCCGGGTCGTCCTCAGCAGTGGCGACGAGCAATTCCACTTCGGTGCCCTTCTCGCCGTTCAACGCTTCCAGATACAAATGCACCTCATAGCCGACCGCGTACTGATAGACGTTGTACAGCAGATTGCTCGGGCCCAGGCCCACGGCGCTGATGTCCGTCAGGTAGTCGACGACCATCTGCAGAATCTGGCTGTTGACGCCTTCCGGGCAGGGGGACTTGTAGTGGGTGATGCGTGGCATGGCGGGTGAACTCCGGCAGAAAACCGCGACATCATACCTTGTCACCCCAGCCAGCGGACTCACTGCTGTGGCGCCACCACCTTGAATTTGATCGCGATGTCCTTGGACACCACGCTGTCCGCCCACTCCCCCGCGCCGAGGCCGAACTCGTCGCGTTTGAGCAGCAACTCGCCGTCGAAAATGCCGATGGCGCTGTCCGGTTTCAATTCCACCGGCACTTGCACATCGCGGGTGATGCCTTTGAGGGTCAGTTGGCCGGCAATCAGATAACGGTTCCCGGCGAGCAGAGTGAAGTGGCTCGATTCGAACACTGCCACGGGGAATTTTGCCGTGTCGAACCACGCCGGTTTCACCAGTTCGGTGTTGGCGTCCTCGCTGCCGGCGTCGATGCTGGTGAGGTCAATCTGCAACGTGGTGTGGGCGCGGTCGAGATGCTCAGTGTCGAAATCCAGCGTCGCTTCGAACCTGGCGAAGGTGCCGTACATCCGCGTGCCCATCTGGTTGTAGGTGAAACTGATCTGACTGGCGTGGGTGTTGACCCGGGTGTACTCGACAGCCTGCGCAGCGGGGATGGCGCACAGGACAAACGCGGCTGCCAGCAGCAATCGGATCGACATGGGATTCTCCGGTCGGCGCCTGACATCGAGGGCCTCGATTGACTTAAGCAAACATCCGCCGGTTACGCCAGTGCAGACTGGCGTGCCTGCGCTCAGACCAGGGCTTCAGCGCTGCGAACATCAGCGGCGCCCGGCCGCACACCTGCCCGAAGCCGATGGCGCAATTTCAACACTGGCCGTTCGATGCAGTAGTAAGTCAGGCCACTGCACAAAAAAGCGACCAGCAACACAGCCAGAATGATTGCTGCATCGTACGTCCCTGACCAGAAACCGTGCAGCCAGTAAATCAGCACAAAGTGATTGAGAAACACGCCATAGCTGAGGTTGCCGAGGAACTCGTCGGCTCGGTGATACTTGAGCCTGCTCAGCCAATACACCGCCGGGATACCCAGCGCGGTGCCCAGCGTCACCTCGGCGTTGTAAGGCTGGCGTTCAATCACGCCCGCCATGATCGCCACAAACAACAGCCCGGCACTGATCGCTGTCGCGGCCACCACTACCAATCCTTTGCTGTTGGCTTTGTACAGATAGCTGCCGCACAGAAACATGAACAGAACGCCCGGCAACAAGCGATAGCCATAATAATCGGTGTTGATGTAACCGAAACACGCCAGCACAAACACGCCGACAGACAAAGCGAACGCAGCGCCGCGCCACTTGAAGACAAGGAGAAAGGGAATCACCAGGTAAAAACACATCTCCAGCCCCAACGACCACGCGGGCGGCAGAATCCACAGGCTCGAAACCCCGAACATATAGAAGCCCAGCGGCACCATGGACAGGCTCGCGGCCACGCGCGGCACCGTCAGTTCGAGGTCGGGTGCCGAACCGGGCATCAGCACATGCACCACGATGCATGATGCGATGAAATAGAACAGAAACTGCGGGTACAGGCGCAGGGCCCTGTCTAGATAGAACGATGCGATTTTACCGGTTGAGCTGTAGTTGCGCTCGATCAGCGAGGTCATGACAAAACCGCTGATGATCAGAAAAGAAATCACCGCCACCACACCGGGATTGAGCCCGGCGACGGTTACGCCCATATGCGAAACGGCAACCAGCACCGCCAACAGCAGTCGAAAAGCCCCCATTTACACCCTCAAACGTCCTTATAGTTATGGCGCGTAACCTACGATGCTTTCTCCCCGGATAACAGCAGAAAATCCACCCTTACGGGAGCTGCCGCAGACTGCGATCCGGTGATCTTGTTCTTGTTCGCAGCCTGCGGCAGCTTCTACACCAGCCGCTCGATCTTCTGATGCCGCCAGACCAGCTGGTAATACAGCGTCTGCAACACCAGCATGCTCAGATACGCCACGGGAAACGCCATCCACACGCCTTGCAAACCATATTGCGCATCGAGCCAGTACGCCGCTGGCAGTTGCACGCCGACCACGCAGATGATCGCGATGGCGACCGGCACCAGCACCGTACCACTGGCGCGCATGATGCCGCCGATGATCGCCTGAAAGCCGAACACCAGCAGGCTCCACAACATGATGTGCAGCAGATGTTCAGCCATCACCCGGGTTGGCTCTTCAGTGAGGAACAGCCCGAGCAGCCAGTGCGACAGCAGATAACCCAGCACAATCAAGCCACCGGTCAGGCACACGTTGATCAACAGTCCGGTGCGCAGAATCGGCCCCATGCGTTCCAGGCGTCCGGCACCGATGGCTTGAGCGCCAAGAATCGAGGCGGTGATCGCGATCGACAGCGCCGGGAACTGCACGTAGTTGACAATCTGCGTCACCGCCCCATACGCCGCCGTCGCCTGCGAGCCGTGTTGGTTGACCAGTGCAAGGATCACCAATTCCGAAAGCGACAGCACAATCATCTGCACCCCGGTCGGCAGACCGATGCGCAGCACCTTGCCGAGAATCGCCCCATTGAGCCGCAAAGCGGCAAAGAACTCGCGGTCCGGCGCCAGCGGATGGCCGGTGCGAATCAGCCGCCACGCCAGCCACGCCATCGCCGCCAGATTACCGGCCAGCCCCGCGTATGCCGCGCTCTGAATGCCCAGTTGCGGCAAGCCGAACCAGCCGCGAATCAACGCCGGCGTCAGCGCCAGACCGACCGACGTCGACACGATCAACGCCAACAGCGGCGACAACGTATCGCTCACCCCGCGCAGCAATTGCGTAAACAGCACAAACACCAGCAGCGACGGCAAGATCCACAGCATCACATGGGCATACGCCACCGCATCATCGAGCACATCCGCCGGCGTCCCCAGCCCGGTCAACGCTTGGCGCGCGAACACACTGCCGAGCACCGCCGCGACCAGACCGATCAGTACGCCGAGCAACAGCGTCGCCCCGGCAATCGCCTTGACCATGTGCGGCTCACGCGCGCCCCACGCCTGGCCGATCAATACGCCTGCGCCGGCACCGAGACCGATCACCAGAGCAATGAAAAAGAACACGATGGGAAACATCCCAGACACCGCCGCCAGCGCCTGAGTACCGAGCATCTGACCGATGTAGATGCTGTTGACCGTGCCCGACATCGACTGCAGAAAGTTCGATAGCACCATGGGCGCGAGGAACAACAGGTAGGTGTGCCAGAGGGGTTTGACGGCAGCGGGGGTTTGCATTGACTGGAGGTCCATCTCGACGGCGGGAGGGCTAATGAAGGATAGCTTCGGTGAGTTGCGTGTGGGGTGCAATTAACATTTCACACCGACGTTTATTGTCGGCGCCCGGCTGTGGTAAATAACCGTGCACTTCCAATTTCTTCAAAGAGGCTTTGTCCATGCCCCGCTTGCCCCACGTGCTGACCGGCACGCTCTTCGTCCTCTGCGCCGCGACCGCCCAGGCAGCCCCGACAGCCAGCCAACCGCAAGCGCTGAAACCGTTACTGGAAACACTGAACGAACGCCTGAACATCGGCGATCTCGTCGCGCTGACCAAATGGGACAGCGGCAAGCCGATTCAAGACAGCCCCCGTGAAGCGCAGGTGATCGCCAACGCCCGCACGCTGGCCAGCGAACGCAAGCTTGACCCGCAAGACGTGGCGCAACTGCTCGCCGCGCAAATGGAGGCGAACAAACTGGTGCAGTACGGTTTGCTCGCACAGTGGCAAGCCGTCGGAGCGGCGCCGGATACGCCGCGTCCGGATCTCGCCGGGCAGATTCGCCCGCAACTGGACGAACTGCAGACCCGTCTATTGCAGCAGTACGCCGAATTCACGCCCTATCGCCAAGACCCTAATTGCCCGGCATGGCTGGCCGAGGCACGCAGCGGTCTGACCAGGGATGCGCTGCATGAACTGGCGCTGACGCGTGCTACCGGGGAATTGTGTGTTCGGGTGAAGACCCCGTAATCCGGGGGATTGGCAAACATCGTTGGCGTTGATAGTCACCATCACGCCAATGAAGTTCTCATAAAAAATCCGCGGCGTAAGATCGGCTCCAGACAAACAAACAACCTTTTGGAGCACACGATCATGAAACGCCAAACCATCCTCAGCATCGCTTTCTCGGTTTTCGCAGTTAACGCTTTTGCCGCCACTCCGGCTCACACCCTGATCGCCGAAGGCGGTTCGGACAAGCTGATTGAAAGTCGTCTGGCTGAAGGGGGTTCGGATCGTCTGATCGAGCGCCGCGTTGCCGAAGGTGGCTCGGATCGTCTGATCGAGCGCCGTGTTGCCGAAGGTGGCTCGGATCGTCTGATCGAGCGCCGCGTTGCCGAAGGTGGCTCGGATCGTCTGCTCGAACGCCGCGTTGCCGAAGGTGGCTCGGATCGTCTGATCGAGCGCCGCGTTGCCGAAGGTGGTTCCGATCGCCTGATTGAGCGCCGTGTTGCTGAAGGTGGTTCCGATCGCCTGATTGAGCGCCGTGTTGCTGAAGGTGGTTCCGATCGCCTGATTGAGCGCCGCGTCGCTGAAGGTGGTTCCGATCGCCTGATTGAGCGCCGCGTCGCTGAAGGTGGTTCCGATCGCCTGATCGAGCGCCGCGTCGCATGATTGAATAGTTGTACCGCACGCCCACAAAAAAGCCCGGCCTGATCAGCCGGGCTTTTTTGCATTCAACCGGGGCTTATTGCACGGTCTTGAGCTTGACCACGTCACCGGAAATCTTGGTGGTGTAACCGGTCAGAACCCAGGCCCAGAACCAGTTTTCCTGAACTTGGGTGTTGATCATGGCGTCGCCGCCCTTGGCTTTGATCGCAGCGGTCTGGGCGCGGACGAAGCGGTTGTTCTGCTGGATCGGGATCACGCCGAACAGCAGCAGGCCGGTGGCGGTGGCTTCACTGTGGCCAACCACGGTGTATTGGCTGCTGTCGTACTGCTGGGTGTTCATCGGGGTGCCGGTGCAACCTGCCAGAACCGCACCGAACAGAGCGGCGGCGACTACTTTGCTGAAGTACTTCACGGTTTAACTCCATAGGAAAACGCCCGGGATCCGTCTCTCGGGCGGCGCACACCTTACCGAAAATGATGGCTCATTGGTATCAACCTCGACAAGTTTCATCCAGCACTTTGCTGGCAGCCCATCGACCATGTCGCATACCATGGCGTCACGCCAATCAAGACCGACATCGCCCATGCTCAAAGCCAGTCTGCGCAGCCACCTCACCCTCTGGTTTACCGGTTTGTCCCTGCTGACGCTGTTGAGCGTGGGCTTCTATGTCGGCCATATCGCCACCGAACAAATGAAACAGGCCAGTGGCAATGCCTTGCTCAACACCGCCCGTTCGGCCGCCTCGTTATTGGGCGAGCAACTGCGCGAGCGGCAACTGGAGGTTTATCTGCTCAGCCGCGCACCGCACCTGGAGCGCGGCGATCTGGACAACCCGGCGATTCTGAGATCGATGCAATTGCGCACCCAGGCCCGCAACGAATATGCGTGGATGGGCGTCACCGATGCTGAAGGTAACGTGCATCAAGCGGTCAACAATTTGCTGGTCGGGCAATCGGTACAACAGCGCCCGTGGTTCCAGGCCGGCTTGCGCGGCGAATACACCGGCGATCCCCATGAAGCCGTGCTGCTGGCCAAATTGCTGCCGGGCATGCCGAATGGCGAACCGCTGCGCTTCATCGATTTCGCTGCGCCGATTCACAATGCCGAAGGCCAGGTCATCGGCGTACTCGGTGCTCATGCGCACTGGAGCTGGGTGACGCGAATTGTCGAATCGGCGGCGTTTTCCCATAAGAATTCCGCACCGGACATCGAAGCGTTGATCGTCGATCACGACGGCAAGGTGTTGTACCCCGAAGCATTGATGGGCCAGCAACTGGCGGCGAATAATTCGCCTGCGCCGGGCTGGTCGGTGGGCGATGGCTACCTGACCAGCATGGTCACCGTGCCGACGCCATCGAGTACCGCGCTGTCGTGGTCGATTGCCGTGCGCCAACCTTTGGAAACCGCGCTGCAACCGGCACGCCTGCTGCTGTATAAATTGCTGATTCTGGGTGTCGTCGCGGCGGTGCTTTTCGGTCTGGTCGCGTATTACCTGGCGCTGTACCTGAGCCGTCCGATCGAACAGCTCGCGCGTTCGGCCAAACAGGTTCAGCGCAACGAACCCGGTGCGCGTTTTCCCCTCGAGCATCCGGTGCAGGAAATTGCCCAGCTCAGCCAGTCACTGGATGCGATGACGCAATCACTGCTCGGCAAGGAGCGCGAACTGCAGGAGGCCAACGCCTCGCTGGAAGCCACCGTCGCCCAACGCACCGCCGCCCTCACCCAGGCCAACGCCGAACTGCTCAGCCTGGCCGTTCACGATGGCTTGACCGGCGTTTACAACCGTCGGCGCTTCGACGAAAAACTCACCGAGTACACGTTGCTGTCACGGCGCACCGGGCGCCCGTTTGCGCTGCTGCTGATCGACGCCGACCACTTCAAACGGATCAACGACACCCACGGCCATGCCGTCGGTGATGACGTGCTCAAGCAGTTGGCGCAGTTGATCCAGAGCAGCCTGCGCACCACCGATTTCGTCGCCCGCTACGGCGGCGAAGAGTTCGCCGTGTTGCTCCCGGAAATCGCCCAACCCGACACCCCCGAGGTCGTTGCGGAAAAGATTCGCGTGGCCATCGCCGAAGCGCACTTCCCGGTCGTCGAGCATGTGACCGTGAGCATCGGCGTCGGCCTGGCCGATCCGGCGGACAACAGCCACAGCGCACTGATCAAGCGCGCCGACCAGCAGTTGTATCAGGCAAAAGCGGCAGGCCGAAATCAGGTGGCGTGATCAGCTCTTCTTCACTTCGCAAATGCCGTTGGCTCTGTTCTTGCCGGTGTACGAGACCCCGGCCGAGCCATCGGGGTTGATGCTCAAGGAAATGGTCACGCCCGCGCCCTTGGCTTCGAAGTAGTTGTCGTTGAATGTCTTCAGCTTGCCTTCCTTGCCATTGATGTAGATCGGCCCGCCCTCATCGGCGTGGACTTCGATCTTGCCCGGGCATGTGGCGTTGAACATCGGGATTGCGGCCTGGGCCAATCCGCTGGCGAGTAACAGCGGCGCGGCCAACATCAACAATTTCATCGTGTTGCTCCCAAGTAACGGCGGTGTGCCGGCCCTGTTAGCAATAGCGCAAATCATCCCGTCAGACCAGCGCCCTGTTGCCGCATCCGGTCTCACGTATTGGTTTTCAACTTGGTCCACAGCCGCGTGGTCAGGCGCGCAATCTTTGCCGGCAACTCTTCCACGGTGAACAGTTTTTCCAGCACGCTTTTCGGCGGGTAGATCGCTGAATCCTGCTGCACATCTGCATTGAGGAATTCATGGGCCGCCGCGTTCGGGTTGGCGTAGTGGATGCTGTTGCTGATGTTGGCGATGACTTTCGGTTCGAGCAGGTAATTCATGTACGCGTAGGCGCTTTTTTCGTGGGGCGCGCTCTTGGGCATGACCAGCATGTCGAACCATAACGTCGTGCCTTCGTCGGGAATCGAGTAAGCGATATCGATGCCGTTTTTCGCTTCCCGGGCACTCGCCGCTGCCTGAACGATATCGCCATTGAAACCAATCACCACACAGACGTTGCCGTTGGCCAGATCGCTGATGTACTTGGACGCATGGAAATACTGGATATACGGACGGATCTTCAACAACGCCTGTTCGGCCTTTTTGTAATCGTCGGGCTCATGGCTGTGCGGTGGCAGGCCCAGATAATTGAGGGTGATCGGCAACACTTGCGTCGGGTTGTCGATAAACGCCACGCCGCACTGGCTGAGTTT
Organism: Pseudomonas sp. MYb2; assembly: GCF_002979955.1. Taxonomy (NCBI): domain Bacteria; kingdom Pseudomonadati; phylum Pseudomonadota; class Gammaproteobacteria; order Pseudomonadales; family Pseudomonadaceae; genus Pseudomonas; species Pseudomonas sp. MYb2. The sequence continues at coordinate 86,118 of NZ_PCQC01000015.1, read as the reverse complement.
CTTGATGTTGTCTTCGTCGAACAACAGCTTCCATGAACGGGTGACGTCCGTAGTGCCGAAGATGGCTTTGATCTTTTCGACGTTGTAGCCGATGCCCGCGGTGCCCCACATGTACGGAAAGCCGTATTGATTGCCCGGGTCGTTGACCTGCAGTTTCTGCATCAGCACCGGGTCGAGGTTTTTCCAGTTGGGCAACTGCGAACGGTCGAGTTTCTGAATCGCCCCGGCCTTGATCAGCCGCGACAAAAAGTGGTTCGACGGGCTGACCACGTCATAACCGGTGTTGCCGGTCATCAGTTTCGACTCCAGCACTTCGTTGCTGTCGTGAATGTCGTAGGTGGTTTTAATGCCGGTGGCCTGGGTGAAATTGGCCAGGGTGTCCGGGGCGATGTAGCTGTTCCAGTTGGAGATGTTGACGGTTTCATCGGCGTAAACCGTTGCCGATGCGGCCGCGAGCACGACCGTCAGAAAAAGTGGCTGGATGCGCATGTTCTATCACCTGAGTTGAGTGGCTTTTGTTCTTGGGTAATGGGGTGAATATTCAGATTTCTGTTCTGGCCCTGACCGCCTCCACACGCATGCGCAACATTGCGCCGATGTCGAACAATGGACGCGGCGGCAACCAGCCCGGCTCGGCCCTGTGCATCACCGATTGCAGCAGCGGTGAATCGATGCCCGAGGCCAGTTCCGCCAGCAACCGTCCCCACAACGTGCCGCGCGCCACGCCGGAACCATTGCAGCCGGCGACGGCGAAAACGCCCTCCTCGACCCGATCGAAATACGCCTGACCGCTGCGGCTCGCGCTCAGGTGACCGGTCCAGGTGTATTGAATGTCCGACTCGCCGAGGAACGGAAAGCGCCGTTGCAGACCACGGACGTGATGCTGGCGGCGTAAAGTCAGTTCGCCGTTGGACAGGTCGCGCGTGCGGTATTCGGCGGTGTTGCGGATCATCACCCGACGATCCGGGGTGAGCCGCACCGTCGCCCCCAGCGGTCGGGTCGACAACACGCCCCACGGCTCAACCGCACCGATGGCCTGAAACTCCTGCTCGGTGAGGGGCCGTGTGAGGCTGGCGCTGAGTTCCATCGGGAACGTCGCGGTGTCAGCGATTCCGACCCTGGGAACAAAGGCGTTGAGGCAGACCAGCACTTGTTTCGCCTCAATGCTGCCGTCTACCGAATTGGCGCGCAGGCGTCCATGGCTCAGGCGTTCAAGACCGCTGATGTCTGTGTCCTCGTACAGCGTAATGCTGCCCGGCAAAGCGTTGAGCAAACCTTTCACGTATTTGGCCGGTTGCAGCAACGCGTTGCCTTGGCCGCACCAGATCGCCGCTTGGTAATGACGGGTACCGAGTTTTTGCGCCAACGCCGCGCCCTGAAGAAATTCCGCCCGCGCCCCAAGGGCCCGCAGCGTGGCCAGTTTGGCGTCGACGTGGTCGAGTTTGGCGCGGTCGTTGACGGCGAAGTAATAGCCGCTGTCCCGAAAGTCGCAGTCGATGGCATGCCGGGCAATGCGTTGGCGCACTTCGTCGCTGGCCGCGCGGGAAATGGCGGTATCGACTTCAAATCCGGCAAAACCCGGCTCGCCGATCAATTCGCTGTGCGCCGGGTGTTCATGGGCCACGACGAATCCCGAGTTGCGCGCCGAAGCGCCCTGCGCCGCCCGCTGCCGATCCACCACGATAATGCGCGCCTGCGGATGCAATGCGGCCAGCGTATGCGCCGCGCTGAGCCCGGTGATGCCAGCGCCGATCACCAGCCAGTCAGCCTTTTGCGCGCCGCTCAGGCGAGCGCCTTGCGGTGCGCTGCCGGCTTGCGCGATCCAGCCACATACATTTTCCATGCTCCACCTCTTTGACTGTCGTTCTGCGCCTTGCTTCTGCCCGTTCTACATGCGTGAATCGCATGCACCGCTTGAGAAGATCGCGACCAGAGCTAGAATCTATAAGGTCTTCGCCAAACCGACCAACGCTATAAAATCATCGAGCCATTCGGAAAACGCATGGATAACATTCGTCACATGCCCTCCCTGCCAGCCTTGCAGACGCTGGTTGAAGTCGCCCGTTGCGCCAGCTTCACCAGCGCTGCGCAGACCCTGTGCCTGACGCAAAGCGCGGTGAGCCGGCAAATCCAGCAACTGGAAAACCACTTCAAGGTGGCCCTGTTCATGCGTACCAGCCGCAGCCTGCGCCTGACCCCGGAAGGCGAACTGGTACTGGCCAGCGCCCGCAGCATCCTTGAGCAACTGAAAACCCTCGAAGAACGCCTCGCGCCACAAAAGCGCCCGTTTCGCATCCGCATGCATGTGTCGCTGGCGGTGCGCTGGTTACTGCCCAAGCTCAGCGATTTCTATCTGCGCCACCCGGAAATATCGCTAGCGATTGAAACAGTGGCGACTGAAGTGGTGGAGCCGGCGAGCGACAGCGATGCCTACATTCTTTACCTGCCACAGCCATCGAGCGACGCGGCGTGCCTGACGCTGTTCGAGGAAACCCTGGTGCCGGTGTGCTCGCCGAATCTGGCCCATGCACCGCGCTCGATCGAAGAATTGCAGCGCTTTGCCTTGCTGCACCGCTCGGCGGATCGTCAGGCGTGGATCGAATGGCTGGCGGCCAACGACGGTAAGCCGCTGGAGGATTACCGGCACATTCCGTTCAATCTGGATGAGTTGGCGCTGGACGCGGCCGCACGCGGCTTGGGCGTGGCGGTGACTGACATGACGCTGGCAGCGGAGTCGATCGAGCGTGGCGTGTTGCGGGTGCCGTTTGGCGAGCCGTTGAAGACTGGAGGGGTTTACGCGTTGTGCCCGCAGCCGGGCTCGGCGGCGCATCCGGGGTGCAGTTCAGTCATGCAGTGGTTTGCCGATCAGGCTCAGACTTGAGCCGCAGTTTTATGGCGCAGTGGCTTGAAAGCTCTGCAGATAGGCCAGCAAGTTTTCCACCTTCTCCTCGTCACTCAGCCCCCAGAAAATCATCCGTGTGCCGGGCACTACGCCTTTCGGGTCTTTCAGGTACGCGATCAGCGTTTCGCGATTCCAGGTCAGTCCTGAGTTTTTCATCGCATCGGAATACACATAGTTCGCCGAGGTGCCGGCCGGTCGGCCGATGATGCCGTTGAGTTGCGGGCCGAAACCCGGTCGCGCCGACTCGCCGACCTGATGGCAGCCACCGCACAGACGCGGGAAGATTTTCGCCCCGGCTGCGGGGTCGCCCGCCGCGTGAGTGAGCGGGCTGAACAGCGCGGCGGTTAGCGTCAGGGCGAGGGACAGGCGTGCGGTGTTGTTCATCGAAGGTTCCGGATCGGCGTGAATCGGGCGGCGCAAGGGTAGCATTTGTTTTTACAGGTAAGCGCCGATGATCTGCCTGACCGTGGTCAAGGCCTGGCGCAGAACCGCCATGTCCACCGAACCCAGCGCCAGGCGAATCGCATGGGGCACATGCGCCGATACGGAAAACGGCTCGGCGGTGGTGACGGAAATCTGCTCGTGCATCAACGCCACCACGATCTGATCGGCGCGCACATCTTCTGGCAATGGCAACCACAGAAAATACGAAACCGGATGGCCGATGTACGGCAATCCCTTCAGCACCTTGGCCGCCAGTGCTTGCCGTGCCTTTGCATCGTTGCGTTTCTGCTCTTCCAGCACGCTGACCGTGCCGTCATCGAGCCAGCCACAGGCAATGGCCGTCATCACGCCGGGGGTGTTCCAGGTCGTGGCGCGGATGATGCGTTCCAGCGCCGGCACTGAAGGTTCAGGCGCGGCGATGAAGCCGACGCGCAAACCGGTGGCGATGTTCTTCGAAAGGCCGGACACGTACACGGTGCGCTCCGGCGCCAATTGCACCAACGGAGGCGGTGGATTTTCTACGAGAAACGCGTAGGCCGCGTCTTCGATGATGGTCAGATCATGCTGTCGGGCAATCGCCACCAACTGTTCGCGCGCCGCTAACGGCATCACCCAACCCAACGGATTGTGCAGGGTCGGCATGCTGTACACGGCGCGCACCGAGCGGCTGCGGCAGAGTTTTTCCAGCGCCTGCAGATCCGGCCCGTGCGCGCCGACCGGGATCGCCACGACCTCCAGATGCAGCGCCTCAGCCAGCACTTTGAAACCGGAATAGGTCAGCGCATCGGCAGCAATCACATCACCGGGTTTGAGCAACGCCATCAACGTCACCGCCAACCCTTGCTGGGCGCCGTTGACGATCAGCACTTGCGCGGCATCGACCTGCACGCCGCGCGCGAGCAGATGCCGCGCCACCGAAGCACGCTCATGGGCGCGACCGGCGTGGGGCTGATATCGCAGCAGCGCTTCCAGGTCCCCGGACAACGCCAGTTGCCGCAACGCTGTGCGCAATAACTCTGCCTGACCGGGCAACGACGGGTAGTTGAAGTTGAGGTCGATCATGCCCACCGCGACGTCTTTCTGATCGATGCCCTGCCCCGGCGACAACACGGTTTCGCGCACGAAGGTGCCGCGCCCGGTTTCGCCGCTGACCAGCCCCATCGCTTCCAGCTCGGCATAGACCCGCGACGCAGTGACCAGCGCCAGCCCCTCCTGCGCCGCCAGTTGCCGGTGGGTCGGCAAGCGCGTGCCCGGCGCCAGACGCCCGCAGCGAATGTCTGCCGCGTAGGCATCCACGATGGTCTTGTAGCGCGAACGCGGCATGCGAGATGTATCCATGACAATTTTTTGATTGTGCTGATTCTCGACCCTAGGATGATCACAACGCAACCCCACTGCCGAGCGCGATCAGACATGGAAAGAACCTCGACCCTGAAACCCCCGATCCGGGAAAAAACCAGTGGCTGGATCAACGGTTTTATCGGCGTGGTGATTTTCAGCGGCTCGTTGCCGGCCACGCGGCTGGCAGTGCTGGAATTCGATCCGGTGTTTCTCACGGTGCTGCGTGCGGCCATCGCCGGCGTGCTGGCCGTGGCCTTGCTGTGGCTGTTTCGCGAACGGCGCCCGGCGCGCAATCAGTGGTTGTCGTTGCTGATCGTGGCGCTCGGTGTGGTGCTCGGCTTTCCGTTGCTGACGGCATTGGCCCTGCAACACGTGACGTCGGCGCATTCGATTGTGTTCGTCGGATTATTGCCCTTGGCCACGGCGATTTTCGGCGTGCTGCGTGGCGGCGAGCGTCCACGGCCGGTGTTCTGGATGTTTTCCGTGCTGGGCAGTGCGCTGGTGGTGGGCTACGCGGTCTCTCAGGGGCTGACCGCCTCGCCCACCGGCGACTTGCTGATGCTCGCAGCGATTGTGGCCTGCGGCCTCGGCTATGCCGAAGGCGCGAAGCTGTCGCGCAGCCTCGGCGGCTGGCAGGTGATTTGCTGGGCGCTGGTGTTGGCGTTGCCGTTGATGGCGCTGTCGAGTGTGTGGCTGGCGCCCGCCTCGTTCGGCCAGATCAGCCTGTCGGCGTGGCTGTGTCTGGCGTATGTGTCGTTGTTCAGCATGCTGATCGGGTTTGTGTTCTGGTATCGCGGTCTGGCCCAGGGCGGGATCGCCGCGGTCGGTCAGTTGCAGTTGCTGCAACCGTTTTTCGGTCTGGCATTGGCGGCGACCTTGCTGCACGAACAGGTCAGCCTCGGCATGCTCGCGGTGACCTTGGGTGTGATCGTGTGCGTGGCCGGGGCGAAGAGATTCGCCAAATGACCTTCAGGAACCGGCTTTCCATTCCCGTGGACTGAGGCCGGTCTTGCGCCGAAACGCCCGGGCCAGCGCCGACGGACTTTCGTAGCCGACTTCCTCGGCAATCAGCGCAATCGGCTTGCCTTCGCGCAAACGCTTCTGCGCCAGACTGACCCGCCAGCTCAGCAGATAATCCGCGGGTGTCTGCCCGACCACGCGGCGAAACTGCTCGGCAAAACTGGCGCGGGACATGTTCGCCAGCGTCGCCAGTTCGGCCACGCTCCACGGCGTTTGCGGCTGCTCATGCATCGAATTCAAGGCCCGCGATAAACGTGCATCGGCCAGCCCGGCGATCATCCCCGGTTGCTGTTCACGGCTGCTGATCAGATGACGCAACAGCAAAATCACCAGCAGTTCGAACAGCCGATCCATCACCGCCATCCGCCCGCAATGCCCTTCGAAAGCTTCCCTGAACAACCATTCGACCGTGCTCGCCAACTCGGGGATTTCAGTCAGTTTCAGCACCAGATAATCCGGCAACGCGGCGGCCAGGGCATTGCCTGAACCACCGTCAAAGGTCAGCGTTGCGCACACCACCTGGCTGTGCATGGCTTCGTCGGCAAACATCCGATGGGCAAACGGTCGGGGAAAGAAAATCAGCGACGGTTCGGTCAGACGGATCTCACGTTCGTTACCCGGCTTGACCAGCAGTTCACCCGCTTGCAACAGATGCACATGGCCGGCGGGTTCGCCCTCGTGCACGGCGACACCGCAGAACGTGCCGCTGTGAAAGGTTCCGGCGTTCACGCCAAAATGGCTGAGCAAGGTGGATAAACGATCCATGGCTGACTCCCGTCGACATATCTGGACGATCTGTCGCATATCCTCGACGATTTGCCGCCAAAGCGCTACTCGCGATGCCTACCATTCACTCCATCGCCGGCGCACTTCGCACCGGACTTTCGGAGCATCACCATGAGCCGCATCAACACCATCAACCTCGACACCACCACCGACGCCACCCGCACTGTGCTGGAAGGCGTGAAAAAGAAAATCGGCTTCCTGCCGAATCTGTTCGCGACACTGGCTACAGCGCCGGTTGCCCTCGACACCTATGTGCAAGCCTCGGCGATCCTCGGCAAGACCTCGCTGAGCGCCCAGCAAAAAGAAGCGGTGTACCTCGCCACGTCTCAGGTCAACGGTTGCGACTACTGCCTGGCGGCGCACACCTTGTTTGCCGGCAAGTCGGGGCTGTCGGCGCAGGACATCGTCGCGGCGCGTCAGGGCGAACTCAATGCGTACGCCGCCCTCGCCCGCCAACTGACCGAGAGCCGTGGTCACCTGAGCGACACGCAGATCGCTGCCGCCCGCGCCGCCGGTATCGATGACTTGAAAATCATCGAAGTGATTGCCTTGGTGGCGGTTCAGACCCTGACCAATTATCTGAACAACACCGCGCTGACGGACATTGATTTCCCGGCCATCGACGCTTGATAAACGCCTGTATCGAAACGGTGGCGAGGGAGCGTGCTCTCTCGCCACAAATCGTTTGGCCGTGCCATGATGTTCACAGGCTCGAATCGTGTGCGTTGCCAACCAAGGTCTGGTGCTCTGAAACCAAACACCACGCGCGCGGGTCTTTTTTCACAGGCTGACGTCAGGAAAGACCCGACCCCCTATGACAAACTGGTTGCAAGACAACGGCGAGATGGCCGAACAGATACGCAGGCACGACTGGGCGAGCACGCCCCTCGGCCCGTTGGAACACTGGCCGGATGTACTCAAGACCACCGTCTCGCTCTGTCTCGCTTCGCATTTTCCTCAGGCGATTGTCTGGGGCCCTGAACTGATCACTCTCTTCAACGACGCGTTCAGGCCGATCCTCGGCAACAAACCGCAGGCGCTCGGGCGTCCTTTCAGTACAGTCTGGCAAGAAGCCTGGCGCGAGATCAGCCCGATTGCCGAGGCTGCGTTTGCCGGCAAAGCCACCTATATCGAAAACTTTCCTCTGGTGGTGGACCGCGGCGCGGGCCCGGAACAGGCATATTTCACGTTTTGCTACAGCCCGATTCGCGACTCCCAAGGCCACATCGTCGGCCTGCTCGACACTGTGACCGAAACCACTCAAACCGTTTTTCTCAACCAGCGCCTCGCTGTGCTGGAGGCGATCGGCAACGCGGTGACCAACGCCAGCGACGCCGAGGCGATTCTCGCCGCGAGCACGCGCCTGATGGTCGAGCACCTTAACCTGTCCAATTGCGCCTATGCCGACATGGATGCCGACGAGGACGGCTTCACCATTCGCGGCGACTTTGCCGCGGCGGGCTCGCCAAGCATCGTCGGGCACTACAGCTTGCGCGACTTCGGCGAGAAAGCCGTGACCCTGCTGCACGCCGGCCAGCCGTTGATCATCCACGACAACCGCACCGAACTGCCGCCCGAGGAATCGGCGACATTCCAGGCCATCGGCCTCACCGCGACCATTTGCATGCCGCTGATCAAGCAAGGCCGGTTGACCGCGCTGATGGCCATTCACGACAAGCAACCACGCGCCTGGTCGCGGTTCGAACAGGCGCTGTTGAGTGAAGTGACCGAACGCTGCTGGGCGCACATCGAGCGCGTGCGCGCCGACGCCGAAGTGCGTCAGGGCCTGCTGGCGCTGGAGGAACTCAATGCCACGCTGGAGCAGCGGGTCGAGGAGCGCAGCGTGCGCCTGGCCCATGCCGAATCGGCGTTGCGCCAGTCGCAGAAACTCGAAGCCATCGGCCAGCTCACCGGCGGCGTGGCCCATGACTTCAACAACCTGCTGACGATCATTCGTTCCTCGGTGGACTTCCTGCGGCTGCCGAACCTCTCCGACGAGCGCCGCCAGCGCTACATGCGCGCAGTGTCCGATACGGTCGAACGCGCGGCGAAACTGACCAGCCAACTGCTCGCCTTCGCCCGTCGTCAGCCGTTGAACCCGGAAGTCGTCGATGCCGGTGAGCGGCTGGCGAACATTGGCGAAATGCTCGAATCAGTGACTGGCGCGCAGATTCATATCAGCGTCGAGCGTCCGGATCAGCCGTGCTATATCCGCGCCGACCTGAGCCAGTTCGAGACCGCGCTGATCAACATTGCCCTCAACGCCCGCGATGCCATGGACGGTCAGGGTCTGCTGAAGCTGCGACTGGAAGGCGGCAAACCGTTGCCGGCGATTCGTGCGCATGCCGGTTCACGCAGTCCGTTCGTGGCAATTACCCTGACCGACAACGGCACCGGCATCGACGCAAAAACCCTCGAGCATATTTTCGAACCGTTCTTCACTACCAAGGATGTCGGCAAAGGCACCGGCCTTGGGTTGTCGCAGGTGTTCGGCTTCGCCAAGCAGTCGGGCGGTAACGTCGATGTATCCAGCGTGGTTGGCGAGGGCACGGTGTTTACGCTCTACCTGCCGCAAATCAGCGCCAGCGTGGTCGCAGCGCCGGAAGACATCGAAATCAAGGAGACGCCAACGGCGGATATCCGCCGTCGGGTGCTGGTGGTCGAGGACAATCTCGATGTCGGCCGTTTCGCCCAGCAGATCCTTGAGGATCTGGGTTACGAAACCACTTGGGCGACCAACGCCGAAGAAGCGTTGCAACTGGTGGGCGCCGATGCCATGGCGTTCGATGCGGTGTTTTCCGACGTGGTGATGCCGGGGATCAGCGGCGTCGCGCTGGCCAAAGAGCTGCGCCAGCGACGCCCGGACCTGCCGGTGGTGCTGACCTCGGGCTACAGCGAAGAACTGGCGCGCAGCGGTTACGAAGGTTACGACTTTCTGCCCAAGCCCTACTCCGCCGATCAGGTCTCGCGCATCCTCGGCAAGACCTGGCTCAAGGGCTGATCGGCGCCCGACTCAGTCGTGATCGACACCGGCGCGCTTGAGCAACTTCTTGCAGCGCTCCGACAGATGAAACACTTGCACATGCTTGCCGGCCTTGGCGTAGCGTTCACGCAGGGTTTTCAACGCGGCGATCGCCGAGTAATCGACGAAGCTCAAGTGGCGACAGTCCAGCGTGACCTTTTGCGGGTCGTTGGCCGGGTCGAACTGGTTGAGAAACGGCGTGGTCGAGGCGAAGAACAGCGTGCCGTGCAGGCGATAGAGTTTGCTGCCGTCGCTCTCCAGATGCTCATCGGCGTACAACTCGCGGGCTTGCTGCCAGGCGAAGTTGAGCGCAGCGATGATGATCCCGCACAGCACCGCCGTGGCCAGATCGGTGAACACGGTGATCGTGGTCACGGCGATGATCACCAGCACATCGTTGAGCGGAACCTTGTTCGCCACCCGCAGCGACGCCCAGGCGAAGGTCTGCTGCGACACTACGAACATCACGCCGACCAATGCGGCCAGCGGAATGCGCTCGATCAGCGGTGACAGAAACAAAATGAACAACAGAATCAGCACGCCCGCGACCACCCCGGACAAACGCCCGCGACCACCGGAACTGAGGTTGATCACGGTCTGGCCGATCATCGCGCAACCGCCCATGCCACCGAACGCGCCGGACACCACGTTCGCCGCACCGAGCGCCACGCATTCGCGATCCGGGTAGCCACGGGTTTCGGTGATTTCATCGGTGAGGTTCAGGGTCAGCAAGGTTTCCAGCAGACCGACCAGCGCCATCAGAATCGCGTACGGGGCGATGATGCGCAGGGTGTCCAGGTTCCACGGAATGTCCGGCAGCGCGAACGTCGGCAGGCCGCCGGCAATGTGCGCCATGTCGCCGAGGGTGCGGGTCGGCAGGCCGAACAGGTAGACCAGCAAGCCAACGCCAAGGATCGCCACCAGTGCCGGCGGCACCGCTTTGGTCAGGCGCGGCAGAATGTAGACGATGGCCATGGTCAGCGCCACCAGACCGGTCATCAGGTACAACGGCGTGCCGCTGAGCCAGTCCTCACCGCTCTTGAAATGCTCCAGTTGCGCCAGCGCAATGATGATCGCCAGGCCATTGACGAAGCCGAGCATCACCGGGTGCGGCACCATGCGCACCAGTTTGCCCAGGCGCAGCAGCCCGAACGCCATCATGATCAGACCGCCGAGCAGCACCGTCGCCAGCAGATACTGCACGCCCTGTTGCACCACCAGCGCGACAATGACCACGGCCATCGAACCTGCGGCACCGGAGACCATCCCCGGCCGGCCGCCGAACAATGCGGTCAGTGTGCAAATGATGAAAGCGCCGTACAGGCCCATCAGCGGATTGAGGTGCGCCACCAGCGCGAACGCAATGCATTCGGGCAACAGGGCAAACGAGGTGGTGAGTCCGGCCAGGACATCGGCGCGCAGACGTTTCGGTTTCATGGCTTACCTGACTGAGCGGCCGACGAGTACGGCCGCAGGTGTTCGGGGAAAAGAGGGTTGCGGATGTTACGGAATTGTTCAGGATCGGGCCAGTGAACGCTGACACTTGTCGGCTCGGGCTTTATGCTGGCGCGCTCCTCTGGTCATTGAGTTCGACATGTCTGCATTTCTGACGTCCCGCGAGGTGTGCCAGCGTTTGCGTGAAGCGGCACTCGGAGTGCTCGCGTTCAAAGTCTGCGAAGCACCCGTCGAGACCGCAATGGTCACAGTCGATATCGACGGCTGGCGCCTGCTGCTGGATTTTGCCGGGGGGCAATTACATCACTGTGAATATGCCCGCAGCGGCGATGGACAAGAAGGCTCGCTAGAACACTGGCAGCGTTTTGGCACCGACCCGGTAAGTTTGCTCAGTACCTGGGAACTGGCGCAGATCGAGCACTTGCTCAACGTGCAAGCGAACGAGGTTGCTCAATGATGGCACTCTGCCCATAATTCGCGCCCTCCTCTATTCCCACGCAAGGAACTGCCGTGAAGAAGTCGCTGTTGTTGATCCCGATGCTGGCCCTGCTACTGCAAGGCTGTGGCATGACCATGACCCGCTACGAGCCAAGCTTTGAGAACGTCCAGAAGCTCAAGCAAACCCCGCCGCTGCACGCGATCAGCAATCCTCAGGTCACCGCCGAATCCGGTGAAGGTTCGCTGGTGGTCCGCGCCAACCCGGTGCGCTCGCCGTCCGGCAGCATCCCGGCGCACATTCAGGACGCGATCACCGAAGAACTGAGAAAGGCCGGTCTGCTCGATCCACAGGCGCAGCGTCAGTTGAAAGTACTGGTGGTGAAGAACGAACTGTCCGCCGGCATGGGCACCGGCGACGGCAAACTGGCCGCTCGCTTTACACTGCTCAACGGCAACAATGTGGTGTACGACGCCACCAAAGATGTCAGCAGCCAGTGGAGCAGCAGCTTCTTCGGTTTCATTGCGATCCCGAACGCGGTCAACGCTTACAACCCGATGGTGCGCGATTTGCTGAAGGAACTGTACAGCGATCCACAGTTCATTCAGGCCCTGAAATAAGGGCAAAAAAAGAGCCGCGATTGCGGCTCTTTTTTCGCTTCAAACCCGTGGGATACCGGTTTCGAGTGCCGAGTACTTCAGGTTTTTGTTATCAACCATTTGCTTGAGCAACGCGTTGACCTGACGGGTAAAGGTGTCATTTACCGCGTCTTTAGTCGTGTTGGCCATCAGCGGGATAAACCAGATGCCGATCCAGGTACCGACCGCATCGTGGTTGCTCGCAGTGGTCAGGGCCTGACCTTGGCCATCCATGCCTTCCAGGCTCAAGGTGTACTGATCAGTGCCGTACGCCGGGATCACCATCATGCTGAAGCCGCTGATGAAGGCCAGCACCATGGAACCTGCATTCGGCGGATGGTTGTACATTTTCAGACGCAGGCTGTAGTCGCCCGGCTGCTTCTGGAACTCGTCCAGAGTGACACGGCCGAACAGACCCGAATCGGTAAGAATTTTTTGCAGCTGTGGTTTCAGTTGATCACGTGCCTGCGGCACTTCCACGGCGGAACCACTTTTCGGCTCGCCCTGATAGAAATCGAAATCGACGTAGACGTTTGGCTTGTTGGTGTAGCTGGCCATCGACGGCATGGTCACCGGCGCCACTTCGTCTTTGGTGAAACTGGCACAGCCGCCCAGCGCAAGTACCAGCCCCAGCGCCAGAATTTTCCCGAATTGCATGATGTCCGTCCCTATGTGTACACGACCAAATGATGGCATTGAGCCTTCATTGCGAAGGCCGGGCGGATTCTAGAGAGAGCGGCCTTCCAGCGAAAGCCTGAAATGGCGAAATCGGCAAAAAATTGCTCAGCCCTGCCGCAAGTCGAGCATGTAGGTGTAGAAACCACTGTCGCGTACGTAGCCGAGGGATTCGTACAAGCCTTGCGCCGTGAAGTTATCCGTGGCGGTTTCCAGCACCAATCCCTTGGCGCCGGTCGCCAAGGCAAAATCCCGCGCCGTGTTCATCAGCAGTCGGCCAACGCCGCGCCCACGGGCGGCAGGTGCAGTGAACAGGTCGCTGAGCAGCCAGGTGCGGTGGGCATCGATTGACGAGAATGTCGGATACAGCTGCACGAAACCCAGCGCTTCACCGTTTTCATCCTGAATGAGAAAAATCGCCGATTCGCTGGCAGCCATGCGTTCTGCGATGAAGGCTCGCGATTGCTCAAGGTTCGACGGCTGCTGATAAAAGCTTCGATAAGCGTCGAACAACGCCGCCACCGCATCCAGATGTGTCGCGTCGGCCCGCAAAGCATGAAGGGACATGGCCTCGCTCCGTTTCCAATCAATGATCGAATCATCATAGCGCTGTCTGTCGAGTGTACTGGCCTCATCGCTATATAGTTTTGTATATTGCGAATCCGAAATCGCCAGAACCTTTTCATGCCGTCCAGCCAATCTGTGTGTCCATGAGTGCCATCCGCGTCCGCAACGAGCAGTTGATCCTCGCCGCCGCCAGCGAAGAGTTTGCCGCCAACGGCTTCGACGCCACCCAGACCCGCGATATCGCGGCGCGTGCCGGGGTGCCCAAGGCCAATCTGTATTATTACTTCCAGACCAAGGAAAACCTCTACAGCAAAGTGCTGCTGGGTTTTGTCGAACCGCTGCTGGAGGCCTCGGCAGTGCTGCGTGAAAGCGATGATCCGCTGACGGGGCTGCGCGCCTACGTCGCCGCGCGGATTGGTATAGCCCGCGAACATCCGGCGATTGCCAAGGTGTTCAGTGGCGAGTTACTGCTTGGCGGTCGACAGTTGCCCGACGAGTGCCGCGATCTGTTGCGGACCGAAGCGCGGCGCAATGTTGAATGCCTGCGCAGCTGGATCGAACGCGGTTTGCTCGCGCCGGTGGACCCGGAGCATTTGATGCTGTTCATCTGGTCGGCGACGCGGACGTACACCAATATTGGCTGGCAAATGGGCCGGATCACGGGGCGCGAAGTGCCGCAGGATGAGGATTATCAAATGGCGGCGCAGACGATTACGCGTATGGTGCTTGAGGGCGTGGTCGTAGCGCCGCGAGCCGGCGAGATTCGTGGGGTTTTGTTTGCAACTTGAAGGGCTGTGGTTTCACAACCCCTCGGACGCCAGCAGGATTGATGCGGGTCAGGGCATGAAATCCACAGGCATATGGCCTTCCCCGCCTTTACTTGCATACCAGGCGTGCAGGACGTCGGGCATACGCCCTTTCCATTGCGCAACATTGGTGTAGTAACGCGCAAGGGTTTTACCCCCGGACTGGGGTACCAGGACTATGATCCAGAACTGCTCATTCGGTGCACGCATGACAATCGCCGCGTTGCTCGATGGCAATCCCCGGACCCAATAGTTGCTGACCTCACTGTTCGGCACGTCTTCGGAGGACTCACCGTCCATCTTCAAGCCGCAGTTTTGCAGTAGCGTCTGATAGTCGTCCTTGAGCAGCGTGTGCAACATTGCGTTTTCCCGCTGGGTTTGTGCCACACCCAGCGTGAGCAAATCATAGTCGACCAAGACTGCCTGCTTCGATGGCACATACCGTCCACCGTAGTAAACGCCCATGCCGGCGCCGCAATCGGAATCAGCGCCATCCTGTACTACATCGATCAGGCCGTTGAGAGCCTTGAAGGTCAAGACACATTCTCCCTGCTCGTATCGGGCCTGCGTCCCCTTTATCGTTGCAATGCCTTCCAGTTCCCCCGAGTGGGAGCCGTTCGCGGCTGAAATATCAAAGGCGATGTGAGAAGCATCCTGGCGCCTGGTGGTGATTTCTGCCCCTTCCGAAACTCCCCAGGGAATGAGCTGCCAAGTGGCGTCCCAGGAAAACGGTTTGACCATGTATTCAAGTGCCGTGAGACGCATCAAATACTGCCGGCGCAAACAGGGAACCCGGTCTTCACATTGATTACGTTGCTTCAACCATCCTCGCTGATCCGTTTTAAGCGCTTTCGGATCGGCAACCTTGGCCAGGGTCGACCGCCAGCGCGCCGAGAGTTGCTCGTCGAGGCGCGAGATATCCGGATCAGCGCAAATGGCTTTTTCAGTTTTGCTGGCAGCGCTGGCGCAATCGAAACTGCTGGCGTGGGTAACAGAGGCAAACGCAAGGGCGGTCAGCAGCAAGGCGTGACGCAGGGAGATCGCGAACATCGAGAGATTCCATTCTTCGGACGGCGGGCAGTATGCCAGTGCCGCCAGCGGAAATCCCTGATGTACATGGCAATCAGGGTTTCGCAATCACTGTAGGAGTGAGCCTGCTCGCGATAGCGTCCAGTCAGACGATGCTGCGCCAACTGACACACTGCTATCGCGAGCAGGCTCACTCCTACAGGTTTTGTGTGGGTTGTCAGAACGTGATGTCGGCTGCGGGTTTGACGTCGATACGCGCCACGGAGCCGGTCAGGTGCGCCAGATCCTTGTTGTGTTCGGCGATGATGTCTTCGGCGCTCATGTTGCCGTTGTCGACGGTGGAATGGGCGTCCGCAACGAGCACCACGTCATAACCCAGTTGATGGGCCTGACGCACGGTGGCGTTGACGCAGTAATCAGTTTGCAGACCACAGATGACCAGTTTTTCGAAATCTTCGCTCGGCAGCAGTTTGCGCAAGTCAGTCTGGTAGAACGAGTCCGGGGTGGTTTTGCGTACGCGCAGGTCTTTGGGCGATGTCTCAAGCCCTTCGGCCAATTGCCAGCCTTCGGCACCATGGGCCAAGGGGCTGTCCTTCTCTTCGTGCTGAATCAGCACCACTGGCACACCTGCCTGGCGGGCGCGGATGCTGAGACCGTTGATGGTGTCGATCACCCGGTGAATGTCATGGCACTGATATTCGCCCGAGCAGAGGGCGCGCTGGACGTCGATGATCAGTAATGCGGTGGTCATGATGAGCCTTCCTTGATCAGTCCTTGAGACAGGGGCGGACGTGAGCCCGCCCCTTTTTTACGCCCCTCAGTAACCCAGTGACAAGCCGGTGTTGCGGCGCGGATCATTGGCGCCGTAGAAACGGTTTTTGCCAACGGGCTTACCGCCCAGCGAAGGTGCCCCCACCAGAATCGCGGCGATGTGGTTGGCGTCCTGCGGGCCGGCGAACTTGTGGCCCCAGCTCTCGAGAATCTTGCGCGTATCGGGGCTGGCGGCGAAGTCCTCGAGGTTGGTTTCCTCCGGCATCCACTGCTGATGGAAGCGTGGCGCATCGACCGCTTCCTGAAGGCCCATGCCGTAGTCGATGACGTTGAGCATGGTCAGCAAAGTCGCCGTGATAATGCGGCTACCACCCGGCGTGCCCACCACCATCACCACTTTGCCGTCCTTGGTGACGATGGTCGGGCTCATCGATGACAGCGGCGCCTTGCCCGGAGCGATGGCGTTGGCTTCGCCCTGCACCAGGCCGTACATGTTCGGCACGCCGACCTTGGAGGTGAAGTCGTCCATCTCGTCATTGAGGATCACCCCGGTTTTACTGGCCATCACACCGGCGCCGAACCAGTCATTGAGGGTGTAAGTGACCGAGACCGCATTGCCCCACTTGTCGACGATCGAATAATGCGTGGTGTTGCTGCCTTCATGCGGTGCGACGCCGGGTTTCAGCTCAGCCGAGACCCCGGCCTTCTGTGGCTGGATGGCGTCGCGCAGTTTGGTGGCGTAGTTCTTGTCGAGCAGGTGCTCGATGGGATTTTTCACGAAATCCGGATCGCCGAGGTAGCTGTTGCGATCCACGTATGCATGGCGCATCGCTTCGATCTGATAATGCATGCCCTGGGCCGAATGGAAGCCCAGATCCTTCATCGGATAGCCCTCGAGGATGTTCATGATCTGGCAGATCACCACACCTCCGGAGCTTGGCGGTGGCGCGGAGACCACGTGGTAACCACGGTAATCGCACTCCACCGGGGCCAGTTCGCGGGTCTTGTATTTGTCGAGGTCGGCCTGAGTGATGATGCCTTTGTTGGCCTGACTGGAAGTGACGATGGCATCGGCGACCCAGCCTTTATAGAAGCCATCGGCGCCTTTTTCGGAAATCGTCCGCAGGGTTTTACCCAGTTCCTTTTGCACCAGTTTCTGTCCGACCTGCATCGGCTCGCCGTTGTGCAGGAAAATCGAACCGGAATCGCGCATGTCCTTCTTGAACACGTCGGTGGCGTACTCCAGCAACTCGACGTCACCCTGCTCCAGCGCGAAACCGTCTTCCGCCAGTTTGATCGCCGGGGCAATCATCTCCTTGCGCGGTTTGGTGCCGTACTTGCTCAGCGCTAGTTCCATGCCGGACACGGTCCCCGGTACGCCGACGGCCAAGTGGCCACGGGTGCTCAGGTCGGGAATGACGTTGCCTTCCTTGTCGAGGTACATATTGGCCGTCGCCGCCAACGGGGCCTTTTCGCGGAAATCGAGAAAGGTCTTGCGCCCGTCCGCCAATTGAATGGTCATGAAGCCGCCACCGCCGAGGTTGCCGGCTGCGGGATACACCACCGCCAGCGCGTAACCCACAGCGACCGCCGCATCGACGGCATTGCCGCCACTTTTCAATACGTCGACGCCCACGTGAGTGGCCAGATGCTGCG
Organism: Pseudomonas sp. MYb2; assembly: GCF_002979955.1. Taxonomy (NCBI): domain Bacteria; kingdom Pseudomonadati; phylum Pseudomonadota; class Gammaproteobacteria; order Pseudomonadales; family Pseudomonadaceae; genus Pseudomonas; species Pseudomonas sp. MYb2. The sequence continues at coordinate 68,570 of NZ_PCQC01000015.1, read as the reverse complement.
CGGTAACCACCATGCCGTTTTCGGCGGCAACCGGTGCGACTGACGCCGCGTGAGCCATGAGACAGCTGAGTGCCAGTGAGGTCGCAATCAGCGATCTGGCCAAAGGTTCGTACTTCATGAGTCGATCTCTTTTTTTGTTTTCAAGGGTCTGTGCAAAACAGAGCGGGGGACGCTGCAAGAGCACCAAGCAGTATGGTCGGCTTTGCGTATTGCGCCTCCCCGCTCAGGCAGTATGCTGGGCGCTGTTGCCGTCCTGATCCGGAGTCTGCCGTCATGTCCTATACGTTCATCACCCTGCCCTCGCCCGTCGGCGAGCTGAAGCTGGTCGCGAACGGTTCACGACTGGCGGCCATCCTCTGGGAAAATGACAAACCGAACCGCGTGCGCCTCGGGCCGATGAGCGAGGCACACGACAATCCGATCCTGATTCGAACGGCTCGACAACTTGAAGAATATTTTTCCAGGACGCGTGACTGTTTTGATCTGGAACTGGATTTCGCTGGCACGGATTTTCAGAAAAAGGTCTGGGCGGCGCTGCTGACCATTCCATTTGGCGAGACGCGGACCTACCGCCAGATTGCCGAACAGATCGGCAATCCCAGCGCCGTGCGGGCAGTGGGCGCAGCGAACGGACGCAACCCGATTTCCATTGTCGCGCCGTGTCATCGGGTGATCGGCGCGTCAGGGAAACTGACCGGATTTGCCGGGGGCCTGGAGGCGAAAGAGCGCTTGCTGACCCTTGAAGGTGGCGACTGGTCGCAGATTGGCAAAACCGGGGATTTGTTTTAGCCGTCAGATCGCAGCCTTCGGCAGCTCCTACCCTGGAATGCGTTGACCTGTAGGAGCTGCCGAAGGCTGCGATCTTTTGATTTATCAGTCAAACAAGTTATTCATCGCCGCATACTGCAACAGCATGATGGTCTTGGCGTCGCAGATCTCACCGCGCTGAAACGCTGCCAGCGCGTCATCGAATCGCCACTCCAGCACTTCCAGTTCTTCAGTCTCCTCTTCCAGACCACCACCGTCGCTGACCTTCGATGCGGCGTCGTATTCGGCAATGAAAAAGTGCAGCTTCTCGGTCACCGAGCCGGGGCTCATGTAAGCCTCGAATACCTTCTTCACATCATGTACGCGATAACCGGTCTCTTCCTCGGCTTCGTCGCGAATCCGTTGCTCCGGTGCCGCGCCTTCGAGCAACCCCGCCGCCACCTCGATCAGCAAACCATCATGACCATTGACGAACACCGGCAAGCGAAACTGCCGGGTCAACACCACCGTGCGCTGCTCGCGGTTGAACAACAAAATCGCTGCACCGTTACCACGGTCGTAGACCTCACGGGTCTGACGCTGCCACTCGCCGTTGTTGCGGTGATAGTCGAAGGTGATTTTCTTCAGCAGATACCAGTCATGGGACAACACCTGAGTGTCGACGATGTTGACCCGCTCGGCTGTGTTGGACATGACGCTTGATCCTGTTTCCTGAGTAAGCCGCCATGGTCGAATAATTGCGCGAACAAAAAAAGCCCGGCAGCGCTACCGGGCTTCTTTATTTGCAACTACCGGGCGATGTGCGATTGCATGTCATCGACATCCTGCCCAACGGAACGCCCCCCCTGAATCAACGGCCCATAACGCCGGCTGAACTCCCAGTTGTACGGCACGCCATCCTTGCTGGTGCCGTTGTCCCAATTCACCGACCAGGTCATCAAGCCTTTGATCGGCAGCCCCTTGATCGCCAGACGCTTGAGGACATTCCCGACCACGGTTTTATCGATCACATAACCGGTAGCCGCCGCATCATTGTTGGCTGGCAGGCCGATGACGAACTTGTCCGCCGGGATCCGCGTGAAGCCGCGCGTGCCGGTCACCAGACTTTCGGTGAGGTAATAGAGGAAATCCTCCTTCAGCGCATCGTTGTTCTGCGCAATCCACGCACCCGCGCCATTGTTGGCCTCCGGCACCCAGACCCCGTCGCCACCCTGGTTGTAGAACTGTGGGGCGACAAAGTCGTAGTAGCCTTCCAGTGCCTGCAGGTAGCTCACGTATTTACCGGTGCTGGTCAGGTACGGAAACTCCGGGGCCATGCTGATGATGAAGTGCTTGCCCTGGCCTGCGTAGTGATCCTTGACCAGTTTCAGCGCGGCCGGCAGGACGGTCTTGTTGGCAGCGAAGTCAATCGCGCTCTGTTCAAGATCGATGTCCAGTCCGTCGAAGCCGTAGGTTTCCACCAGACGGATGATTTCATTGGCCAACGGTTGTTCCTGACCGCTGCGCAACTCGATGTGCGCATCGGCACCGCCGAGGGAAATCAATACCGCCCGCCCTTGGCTGTTGAGCACGCCGACCTGACGGCGGAACTCGGCATCGGAAAGGTTGAACGGCTTGAAGGTCGGAATCCCGCTGCCCTTCATGAAAGCGACCGCAACGACGTTGTATTCCTTGGGCACCTCCTCCAGCGAAAGGCTGGCGAAGCGACCCTGGCGATAACCGTCGCTCGGGCCCGCCGGCCAGTTGTGCCAGAAGCCCATAAGGATCTTTTTACCGGCAATGCTCGGCATCAGCGAGGCGGCATCGCTCACCGCGCTTTGCACTAAAGAGAAATCGATTTTTGACATGTTCTAATCCTTCAGAACGTGTGGGTTTGACGACGCAGCGCCGTTACTTGAAGTCGACGTCGAAGGCCTGATAGAAGGCGTTGCCGGTGTTGGCAACGATCCACATCAGTACGATCACATGATGGCCCGTCTTGTTGGCCGGTAGTTTCACCGCATGACTGACCTTGGCCTTCAACTCATTCGGGTAGCTGTAATAAGGCACCTGAGTGTAGAAGTCCTCGAAGAACGGTTGGGCTTCCAGTTGCGCACGAGTGATGCGTTGTTTCGGGTCCCAGCCATCCTTGGTGATCAGCCAGCGGTAACCACGGGTGGTGTGCGGCGCGGTGTATTCCCATTTGATTTCGAGGGTTTGCCCCGGGGTGACATTGAGCAGCGGCCAGGTGAATGGACGGGAGAGCTTCTTGCTCATTTCGTCATTGGTGAAGTTCACGCAATCGCGGGCATCGCTCTTGCCGCCGCTGAGTATGTAGCCATCAGCCGGTGGCGTGACACTGTCCGAGTCGGTCTGGTAAGGGGCCGGGAACGGGCCCGCTGCCAGCGCCGGGAAATTTTTCCCGCCTTCCATTTCATTGACCTGCCAGGCGCCGAGCAATCCTTGCTCGATCGCTACCGCACCGCGGCTTGCAGGGGAAATCACACGACCGTGTCGCAGTTGGGTTTGTGGTTGATTCATGTTTTTCACTCCGTTGATTTAAGAACTCTCCTTTCCGAGGAGAGGCCTTCAAGCTAACGGAGACGGATTTTTTGTCCATCGGCGGTTTTGTCGCAGTTAGCTGCGTTAAAACCTGAAAACACCGCAAGCACTGGATGTATATACAGCCATTGCGATAAAACCCACCCTAAATGACGCCAAAGGATTACACGTCAATGCTGCAAAAGCTGCCATTCAGTACTCACGGCAGCTGTGCCTTGAACTCCTTTTCGTACTGACCGGCGAGCTGTACTTTCTGTTTTTCGTTGAGTAATTTGCCGGCCATCTGGAAGAATTTCTGCTCTTCTTCTTTCAAATGATGATGAACCTTGTCCGACAGCTTCTTGGCAGTTACCAACCACGCCGGACTGGACATCTCGGTCTCGTCGAGTTCTTCCATCATCTCGTCCATTTCATGGTGTTCGGCGATGGCATGGCGGCTCAGGTCGACCCCCTCGTCAAGCTCCATCAACGGGATGTAGAAATGGCGCTCTTCGGCGGTTTCATGGGCCTGGAGTTCTGCCTTGAGCTGTTTGTAGGCTTCGACCCGCTCAGGCGTGTCACCGCTGGTTTCGATCAACGTCTTGGCGTACGTACGCTGGCGGTCATGGCTTTCGCGAAGGGCTTCGAAAATGTTCATGGGATGTCCTCATCAACCGCGTGCTGGAATGACGCTGTAACAGCTAGACCCCGGCGCGTGAGCGGCAGTTCCAAAGGGTTGAAACGGGGCTTGGAAGATGACCGCGCGGCAGGATAGGCTGCGAACTCAAACAACAAGGAAGTCATGCATGAACCTGCGTATCGAGCTGTCACAAAACCCGACCGAAGAAGAACGCACAGCCATCCTCGCGCCGCTGCGTGCGCACAACGTTGCCAAAGCCGGACCGTCGACCTTCGAGCCGATCGCTCTGTTAGTACGTGATGAACACGACGCGATTCTCGGTGGTTTGTATGCCCACACGTTCTATCGTTGGCTGTTCATTGAGTTACTGGCCGTGCCGGAGCAAGGTCGCGGCAAGGGTATCGGCTCGCAGTTGATGCAGAGGGCGGAAGATCTGGCACGGGAAAAAGACTGCGTTGGCATCTGGCTCGACACTTTCTCTTTCCAGGCACCGGAGTTTTACAAGAAGCTTGGATTTAGCGAATGCGGAGAGATTCTGGATTATCCACTGGGGCATAAGCGGCATTTCTTCCAGAAGCGATTGATCGGTTGAATGTTGCGGCCCCTTCGCGAGCAGGCTCGCTCCCACATCTGGAATGCATTCCACTGTAGGAGTGAGCCTGCTCCGGGCGGCGTTCCGACGATGCCGACAGCTGCGTCAACGCATGATCAGAGGCAGGTCGCTAAAGCCGCCAACCGACGCTTGGCAACAAAATCATCCTTCTGCGCGTAGTAATTCAACGTCGTGCCCGAGGCCTCGGTGATCACGTCCACAAACGACTCCGCCGAACGCGTGTAGACCGTCGTCCCGCCGAGCTTGCGCGGTTCCAGATAAGCCGCCGCATCGACACCGAACACCGCCTCATCCTGCCAGCCGAATTGCACGCACTGGGCCACGACTTTCTCGGCTTTGTCCGAAGTCAGTACCTTGTAAGGGGCTTGAGTGCGAGCATCGTTCATCGCCGAACCCGCGCAACCGGCCAGCATCGTCGCCGCCAGCGCTACCATCAGAATTCGCATTGCATTCGCTCATTCAGAAAAAAGCGGACTGTATCATTGCAGCAGCAGAAATCGTTCTGCTTTACTGCATTTATAGCGCGACACACGCAGGCCGCTGCGGCAACCCAAGCTCATCAGCCTCATAAGGAAACCACATGGCGCCTACCGACCAGCGACATGAACATGCCCTGCAAGTATTTCTCGACGCGCGTCCCGAACTGCGCGAAACCCTCGATCATCTCAACCCGTTGCTGGCCCAGGCCAAAGGCGAAACTCAGGCGCAGTATCGTGAAGAGCGCCTGCACGAAGCATTTGAAGCCGAGGCGGAAAGTCTTGGGCTGTTCGCCTGGGAGTTGACCTTGCAACTGACCGCTGATTCGCCTGAGGAGTATCAGGCGCAGCGGCTGGAAGTCCACCGTGAGGTGGCGGAAATGGCCGGGATGGATTGGCTGGAATATTGCGATCTATATGGCATAGAACCGTAACTGTCGCCCCAGGACACCGCACTCATGCTGCCATCCGCCTCGACTCACCGCGCCAGCCCCGGCCATCTGCACACACAAAAGTGGCGCGGGCGGATTGGTCTGGCGCTGGTGGCCAGCCTTTCGGTGCTGGCCGGAATGACCGACGCCATTGGCTTTATGGCCAGCGGTGACTTCGTCTCGTTCATGAGCGGCAACACCACCCGACTTGCCGTGGCGATCAGTGATGGCGACGTCGGGTTGACTGTGCGCCTGTTGATCCTCGTCGCAACATTTATTGTCGGGAATGCCTTGGGGGTTGTCGTCGCACGTTTCGGCGGACGCCGGGCGTTACCGCTGCTGCTGTGTATCGCCGCCCTGCTTTGTGCGGCGGCGGTCTGGCCATTCGACACACAACTGCCGGCGCTGATGGCGGCGATCATTGCGATGGGCATGCTCAATGCCTCCGTCGAAGAAGTGAATGGTTTACCGGTCGGACTTACCTATGTCACGGGTGCATTGTCGCGATTCGGGCGAGGACTGGGCCGCTGGATGCTCGGCGAACGGCGCAGCGGCTGGCGCGTGCAACTGGTGCCTTGGAGCGGGATGTTTGTCGGCGCGATTCTGGGGGCGGTGCTGGAACACCATCTGGGACTCAAAGCGATGTTTGTCAGCGGTTTGCTGGCCGCGACGATCGGGCTGCTCTCTCTGAAAATCCCGCGGCGCTGGCAACTGGGCTATATGCCGCGCTAACCAACGCCCGACCCGTACTCCCTGTAGGAGCTGTCGAGTGAAACGAGGCTGCGATCTTTTGATCTTGTTTCTCAAAATCAAAATCAACAGATCGCAGCGTGCCGCAGCTCCTACAGAGATCGTGTTTCCCTGTAAGCGCTGCGATCCTTTGCGGTCTGCAATGCTTTATCATGGCCGCAGTTTTGCTGATCGAGTCCGTCATGAAGTTTGCCATCGCGCTGTTTTCCGCCGCCCACGCGCCCTCCTCGCGCCGCGCCCTGCTGTTCGCGCAGGCTACGCTGGCCGGTGGGCATGAAATTGTCCGGCTGTTCTTCTATCAGGACGGCGTCTACAACGCCTCTGATGCGGTGGTCACGCCGCAGGATGAACTCGACCTGCCCAAGCAGTGGCGCGCATTCATCACTGAGCAGAAGCTCGACGGCGTAGTGTGTATCGCCGCCGCCCTGCGTCGCGGCGTGCTGAACAATGAAGAAGCCAGGCGCTATCAGCGTGAAGCGGTCTCCGTCAGCGCACCGTGGGAATTGTCCGGTCTGGGCCAGTTGCACGACGCGGTGCAAGACGCCGACCGTCTGATCTGCTTCGGAGGTGCGTAACATGGCCAAATCCCTGCTGCTCATCAGTCGCCAATCGCCATGGTCCGGCCCCGCTGCCCGCGAAGCGCTGGACATCGTCCTCGCCGGTGGCGCCTTCGATCTGCCGATCGGCCTGCTGTTTCTCGATGACGGTGTGTTGCAACTGGCTGCCGGGCAAAACGCCAAGGCTTTGCAACAGAAAGACCTCAGCGCCAACCTTCAAGCGCTGCCGATGTTTGGTGTAGAAGAGTTGTTCTACTGCGCCGACAGCGCCAGCGCCCGAGGCCTCGACAAGTTGTCGCTGGACGAAGCGCAGCCACTGGCCGCCGAGCACATCACCGCCCTTATTGACCGTTACGACCAGGTGATCACCCTCTGATGTCGACTTTGCACGTGTTGTCTCATTCCCCGTTCGGCGACGATCGCCTGAGCAGTTGCTTGCGCCTGGTCGGCAGCGCTGATGCCTTATTACTGTCCGGCGATGCGGTTTATGCGCTGCAACCGGGCACCGCGCCGTTCAGCGCATTGCAAACCCGCCAAATCAAATTATTCGTCCTTGCCGAAGATGCTCAGGCTCGCGCCATCGAAGTTCCGGAATGGGCCGAAGTGATCGATTATCCTGCCTTCGTCGAACTGTCGATCCACCACGACAAGGTCAACAGCTGGCTATGAATTCGATGACCGTCGGCGCCCGCGCCATCGAACTGGACAAGGACGGCTTTCTCGTCGACCTGAGTGACTGGTCGGCTGATGTCGCCAGCGCCCTCGCCGCCGCTGAAGAGATCGAGTTGACCCCTGAGCACTGGGAAGTCCTCGAACTGCTGCGCAGCTTTTATGCAGAATTCGAGCTGTCCCCGGCCACGCGACCGCTGATCAAGTACACAGCACTGAAGCTCGGCCCGGACAAAGGCAACAGCCTGCACCTGAACCGACTGTTCAAAGGCACCCCTGCCAAACTCGCCGCGAAACTGGCGGGCCTGCCCAAACCGACGAATTGCTTATGACCGACTTTCCCGCGCTGACCCTCGAAACGCCTGCCGAACACCCATTCGCTCAATTCGTGCGCATCCTCGGCAAGGGTAAGCGCGGCGCCCGCGATTTGACCCGCGAGGAAGCTCGCGAAGCCATGGGCATGGTCCTCGACGACAAGGTCGAAGACACCCAGCTCGGCGCCTTTCTCATGTTGCTGCGGCACAAGGAAGAAAGCGCCGAGGAAATGGCTGGGTTCACCGAAGCGCTCCGCGCGCGTTTGCAGGCGCCTGCATTGAATGTCGACCTGGACTGGCCAACCTATGCCGGCAAGAAGCGCCATCTGCCGTGGTACCTGCTGGCCGCCAAGTGTCTGGCGCAGAACGGCGTGCGCATTTTCATGCATGGCGGCGGCGCGCACACCGCCGGGCGTCTGTACAGCGAGCAACTACTCGGCGAGCTGAACATCCCGTTGTGCCGCACCTGGCAACAAGTCGGCGCGGCGCTGGATAATGGTGGTCTGGCGTTTATGCCGCTGGTGGACTGGGCGCCACAACTGCAGAACATGATCGACCTGCGCAACACCTTGGGCCTGCGCTCACCGATTCATTCGCTGGCGCGGATTCTCAATCCACTGGGCGCACGGTGCGGGCTGCAAAGTATTTTCCATCCTGGCTATCAGGCAGTGCATCGCGATGCCAGCGGGCTGCTGGGCGACACGGCGATTGTGGTCAAGGGTGACGGCGGCGAAATCGAGATCAACCCGGACGCTGACAGCCATCTCTACGGCACCACGGGCGGCGAGAGCTGGGATGAGGAATGGCCACAGATGTCGGCACAACGCCATGTCAAACCGGCAACTTTGGACGTCGAACATCTGAAAGCCGTGTGGCGCGGTGAAGTAGTTGACAGCTACCCGCAAATGGCGCTGATCTCGACGATGGCGCTGGCCCTGCGTGGCCTTGGCCAGCCGCGTGAGCAAGCCTTCGAAACTGCCGAGCAATACTGGGCTGCGCGGGACAAATCGATTTAACCGATCATTCGCGCCCGATCTTTGCGCTTTTTGTTCGAACTCATCGGAATAGACTCGACTCCAACGATTATTGGTTTACGGAGTCTTGATCATGGGTTTACTCGTCGATGGCCACTGGCAGGACAAGTGGTACGAAAGCAGCAAGGACGGCGCGTTCCAGCGCGAACAGGCCAAGCGCCGCAACTGGGTGACCGCAGACGGTCAACCCGGCCCGAGCGGTGAAGGTGGCTTTGCCGCCGAAGCCGGGCGCTATCACCTCTACGTTTCCCTCGCCTGCCCGTGGGCGCATCGCACGCTGATCCTGCGCAAGCTCAAAGGTCTGGAAAGTCTGATCGACGTGTCGGTGGTCAGTTGGCTGATGCTGGAAAACGGCTGGACCTTCGACGAAGCACTCGGCTCGACCGGCGACAAGCTCGATGGTTTTGAATTCATGCATCAGCGCTATACCGCCGACACTGCCGATTACACCGGCCGCGTTACCGTGCCAGTGCTGTGGGACAAGAAACTCAAGCGTATTGTCAGCAATGAGTCAGCCGAGATCATCCGCATGTTCAACAGCGCGTTCGATGGCTTGACTGGCAACGATCTGGACTTCTACCCGGCGCCGTTGCGCGGTGAAATCGATGCGTTGAACGAGCGGATCTATCCGGCGGTGAACAACGGCGTGTACCGCGCTGGTTTCGCTACGTCGCAAGAGGCTTATGAAGAAGCGTTCGATGAGGTGTTTGCCGAGCTGGATCATCTGGAGCAGGTGCTGGGTGCCAATCGCTACTTGTCGGGTGAGTACCTGACAGAAGCGGACATCCGCCTGTTTACCACGATGATTCGTTTTGACGCGGTGTACCACGGGCACTTCAAGTGCAACCTGCGGCGGATTGCCGATTACCCGAATCTGTCGAACTGGCTGCGTGAGATGTATCAGCTGCCGGGGATTGCCGAGACAGTGGATTTCCAGCACATCAAGAACCACTACTACGGCAGCCACAAGACCATCAACCCGACGGGGGTTGTGCCGAAGGGGCCGGAGCAGGATTTCACCTTGGCGCATGATCGGGCGCGGCTGGCTGGGAAAGGGGTTTGGTTGAAGGGTTAATAGCAAAAAGCAAAAGATCGCAGCCTTCGGCAGCTCCTACAGGGAACGCATTCTCATGTAGGAGCTGCCGAAGGCTGCGATCTTTTGATCTGACTCAGACCTGCGCCTGAGCCCCTTCGAACCACGCCAGCTTCTCGCGCAGTTGCACCACTTCTCCCACGATCACCAATGTCGGCGCATGCACTTCATGCTCCGCCACCAGTCGCGGCAGATCAGCCAGCGTGCCGGTAAAAACCCGCTGATTGACCGTGGTCCCCTGCTGGATCAACGCCGCCGGGGTATCCGCCGAACGACCATGCTTGATCAGTTGTTCGCAGATCACTGGCAAACCCACCAGGCCCATGTAGAACACCAACGTCTGCGCCGGCGCGACGAGGTCGGACCAAGGCAGATCGGTGGAACCGTCCTTCAAATGCCCGGTGACAAAGCGCACCGACTGCGCGTAATCACGATGGGTCAGCGGTATCCCGGCATACGCCGCGCAACCGCTGGCCGCTGTAATACCCGGCACGACCTGGAACGGAATGCCGTGGGCTGCCAGTTCTTCGATCTCTTCGCCACCACGGCCGAAGATGAACGGATCACCGCCCTTCAACCGCACCACACGTTTGCCGGCCTTGGCCAGGTCGACCAGCTGCTGGTTGATCTGATCCTGCGGCACGGCGTGATCGGCGCGACGCTTGCCGACGTAGACTCGCTCGGCATCACGACGGCACAGCTCAAGAATCGCCGGCGCGACCAAGCGGTCGTAAAGCACCACGTCGGCTTGCTGCATCAGGCGCAGAGCCTTGAAGGTCAGCAGATCCGGATCGCCCGGCCCTGCCCCGACCAGATACACCTCGCCGGTGGTGACCATGGCTTCACCATCGATCTTGGCTTGCAGCAAACGCTCGGCTTCAGCGCCCTGCCCGGCCAGTTGGCGGTCGGCAATCGGGCCCTGAAACACGTCTTCCCAGAATCCACGACGCTGCTGCACATCCGGAAACAGGCTTTTCACCTGATTGCGAAAACGCGCGGCGAGTCCGGCCAACTGACCGTAAGTCGATGGAATCCAGGTTTCGATCTTGGCTCGGATCAGCCGCGCCAGCACCGGCGCATCGCCGCCACTGGACACGGCAATGATCAGCGGCGAGCGATCGACGATCGCCGGGAAGATGACGCTGCACAAGGCCGGCGCATCGACCACGTTGACCGGCACGCAGCGCTTGTGCGCATCGGTGGAGACTTTGGCGTTCAGCGTCTCATCGTCGGTGGCGGCGATAATCAGCCCGCAACCGTCCAGATCCGCCTCGACGTAACCGCGCAACAGGCATTCACCGCCGGAGGCAGTAACCAGTTCACGCAGTTGCGCTTCGATTTCAGGTGCGACCACCCGCAGCAGCGCACCGGCATCGGCCAGCAGGCGGGATTTGCGCAAGGCAATTTCCCCCCCACCGACAACCAACACACGACTGCCGCGCAGGTTGTGAAACAGCGGCAGATATTTCATTTAGCCGATGACCTCAAGGCCACCCATGTACGGCTTCAGTACGTCTGGCACGCGAATCGAACCGTCGGCCTGCTGGTAGTTTTCCAGCACGGCCACCAGAGTACGGCCTACGGCCAGACCAGAACCGTTCAAGGTGTGCACCAGCTCAGGCTTGCCGGTTTCCGGGTTACGGAAACGCGCCTGCATGCGGCGGGCCTGGAAGTCGCCGCAGTTCGAGCACGAGGAAATTTCGCGGTACTTGTCCTGGCTCGGGATCCACACTTCGAGGTCGTAAGTCTTGACCGCGCTGAAGCCCATGTCACCGGTGCACAGTGCCAGGGTGCGGTAAGGCAGACCGAGCAGTTGCAGGACCTTTTCGGCGTTGGCGGTCAGGCCTTCCAGCGCTTCCATCGAGGTCGAAGGCTCAACGATCTGGACCATCTCGACTTTGTCGAACTGGTGCTGACGGATCATGCCGCGGGTGTCGCGACCCGATGCGCCGGCTTCACTGCGGAAGCACGGGGTGTGGGCGACGAACTTGATCGGCAGCAGTTTCGAATCGACGATTTCACCGGCGACGATGTTGGTCAGCGACACTTCGGCGGTCGGGATCAAGTACAGATCGGCTTCGCCTTCGCGGGCGATCTTGAACAGGTCTTCTTCGAACTTCGGCAGTTGACCGGTGCCTTGCAGCGCCGGGGCCTGAACCAGATAAGGCGTGTACGCCTCTTCGTAGCCGTGCTCATTGACGTGCAGGTTGATCATGAATTGTGCCAGTGCGCGATGCAGACGCGCGATCGGGCCACGCAACAGGGCGAAACGCGCGCCGGACAGTTTGGCGGCGGTTTCAAAGTCCAGCCAGCCGAACTTCTCGCCCAGCGCCACGTGGTCTTTCACTTCGAAATCGAATGCAGTCGGCGTGCCCCAGCGGCGCACTTCGACGTTGTCGTCTTCGTCTTTGCCGACCGGCACGGATTCGTGTGGCAGGTTGGGGATACCGAGCAGGATCGAGTCCAGTTCGGTCTGGATCGCGTCCAGTTCGACTTTACCGGCACTCAGTTCGCCCGCCATGCGCTCGACGTCCGCCATCAACGGCGCGATGTCTTCACCGCGCTGCTTGGCCTGACCGATGGATTTGGAACGCGCGTTACGCTCAGCCTGCAGTGCTTCGGTGCGGGTCTGGACGGTCTTGCGCTGTTCTTCCAGCGCTTCGATGCGCGCGGTATCCAGGGCAAAGCCACGGGAAGCCAGGCGGTCCGCTACGTCCTGAAGGTTGCTACGTAACAGTTTGGAATCGAGCATGTCGGTTTCTCGTTATCAAAGTTTGGTCAAAGACAGGCCAGCCCACGTCGCGAGCAGCCCGCCGAATACGCTGAGTGCCGCATAGCCCAGGGCCAGCGGCACTTGCCCGCTTTCCAGCAGGCGCACCGTATCCAGTGAAAAGGATGAAAAAGTCGTCAGCCCCCCGAGGAAGCCAACCATCAACCCGGCGCGCACCTCGATCGGCACTTCCGGGCGTATCAAAAACAGGCCGTACAACACGCCAATCAACAGACAGCCCACGATATTAACGGCCAGCGTCGCGGTATAGAAGTGCCGCGGCCAATTGGCGTTGACCCAATTGCCGGTGGCGAAGCGCAACAAGGTGCCGGCGACACCGCCGACGGAGACCGCAACAATCAATGGAAGCACTATTTTCTCCGCTGCCGAGGGCTTAAACGGTCGAGTTGGGCGAGGTGGTTGAGCTTCTCGCCGATCTTCAATTCCAGGCCGCGCGGCACCGGTTGGTAGAACGGAATCGGCTCGAGTTCTTCCGGGAAATAGTCTTCGCCGGCGGCGTAAGCGTCCGGTTCATCGTGGGCGTAGCGGTATTCGTCACCGTAGCCCAATTGTTTCATCAGTTTGGTCGGTGCGTTGCGCAAGTGCAGTGGCACCTCAAGCGAGCCGTTTTCAGCGGCGGCACGCAGGGCAGTTTTGAAGCCCATGTACACCGCGTTGCTTTTCGGCGCGCAGGCCAGATAAGTGATGGCCTGGGCCACGGCCAACTCGCCTTCCGGGCTGCCGAGGCGTTCCTGCACCTCCCACGCCGCGAGGCACAGGCTGAGGGCGCGCGGGTCGGCGTTGCCGATGTCTTCGCTGGCCATGCGCACCACGCGCCGGGCCAGGTACAGCGGATCGCAACCGCCGTCGATCATTCGCGCGAACCAGTACAACGCGCCGTCGGGGTTGGAACCGCGCACCGATTTGTGCAGCGCCGAGATCTGGTCGTAAAAAGCTTCACCGCCCTTGTCGAAGCGTCGACGCGTATCGCCGAGCAGGCTTTGCAACAACTCCGTGCCGATCTCGCTGTTGTCTTCGGCCAGATCGGAAGCGTTTTCCAGCAGATTGAGCAGGCGCCGGCCATCGCCATCGGCGGCGGACAGCAGCATCTGGAAGCCTTCGTCGTTCAACGTCAAATTGCGCTTGCCCAGGCCGCGCTCTTCGGTGAGCGCGCGCTGTACCAGTTTGCGCAGCGCCGCTTCGTCGAGGCTTTTCAGCACGTAGACGCGGGCGCGCGACAACAAGGCGTTGTTGAGTTCGAACGAAGGGTTTTCGGTGGTGGCGCCGATGAAGATCAGCGTGCCGTCCTCAACGTACGGCAGAAAAGCATCCTGCTGCGACTTGTTGAAACGGTGCACTTCATCGACGAACAAAATCGTGCGCTTGCCGTACTGGCCGGCCTGCTGCTTGGCGATTTCAACGGCCTGACGGATCTCCTTGACCCCGGCGAGCACTGCCGAGACCGTTTCGAAGTGCGCATCGGAGACTTCCGCGAGCAACCGCGCCAAAGTGGTTTTACCCACGCCCGGCGGGCCCCAGAAGATCATCGAATGCAGGGCACCCTGCTCCAGCGCCTCACGCAGAGGCTTGCCGCGAGCGAGCACGTGCTCCTGACCGACGTACTCATCCAGATTGGTCGCACGCAAACGCGCGGCCAGTGGCTGGGCAATCGGTGCACTGCGAAACAGATCCATCACGTAGCGTTGAAACCTCTATTTTGCCGATCATTGACCCTGTAGGAGTGAGCCTGCTCGCGATAGCGGTGGGTCAGACGATGAAGATGTGACTGACAAATCGAATCGCGAGCAGGCTCACTCCTACAAAGGGTTTTGGGTTTATTCCTGGATCACGTCGGCACCCTTGGGGATGTCGAACTTGAACTTCGATGCCGGTACTGGCTCGTTGGCCTTGACCCCGGTAAACAGGATGTTGGTGCGCTGGCCGACGCTGTCGATCAGTTGCATATCGTTAAGCAGACCGTTACGGAACGACAGACGCAGGTTGTCGAACAGGGTGTCCTTGGTCTTCGGCTTGAGGGTGAAGTCGATCACGCCGCCCGCCTCTTTCGCGCTGATGTCGAAGCTCTGGCTGATCTTCGAAACATCGCCGGACAACAGCAGTGCCGGGGTCTGGGTCAGACGCTCGTCGAGTTTCTTGATGGTCGCCTGTTCCAGATCCGGGTCCCACAGAGTGACTTTCTTGCCGTCGGAAACCATGGTCTGCTCGGCCGGCGCATTGGTGTGCCAGTAGAACAGGCCCGGACGCTGCAGGGTCATGTCGCCAGTGGTTTCCTGCAGCTGCGTGCCGCTGCCGTCGAGGGTCAGCTGCGAAAAATTCGCGCTCAGGGTCTTGGATGTTTCCAGCAATTGGGTCAGGCGCGCCACGTCCTTGTCATCGGCGTGGGCCGTGAGCGTGGTCAACGCCAGTACTGGCAACAGCATGCGGATAAGACGCATGGGAGTCCTCTTGAATACTCGTGGGAGAGCGGCGGAACATCATTGTCCCGCCTCTTGCTTTTGCAATCAGTCGCGAACCGGGCCCGGGGCCAGGACTTCACGGGAACCGTTGGTGTTCATCGAGGTGACGACGCCGGCCATTTCCATGGCCTCGATCATCCGTGCGGCACGGTTGTAGCCGATCTTCAGCTTGCGCTGTACAGCGGAAATAGAGGCACGACGGCTTTCCAGGACGAACTGTACGGCTTCGTCGTACAGCGCGTCGGCTTCCGGATCATCGCCATCGCCGCCACCGCTGCTGCCTTCAAAACCGCTGCCGGCTTCTTCGACACCGTTGAGGATGTCATCGTTGTATTCTGGCGCGCCGCGCAGCTTCCACGCTTCCACCACGCGGTGGACTTCATCGTCGGAAACGAACGCACCGTGAACGCGGATCGGCAGGCTGGTGCCCGGTGGCATGTAGAGCATGTCACCGTGGCCGAGCAGTTGTTCGGCGCCGCCTTGGTCGATGATGGTTCGCGAGTCGATCTTGCTCGACACCTGGAACGCCATCCGCGTCGGAATGTTGGCCTTGATCAGACCGGTGATCACGTCCACCGACGGCCGCTGAGTTGCAAGGATCAAGTGAATACCGGCCGCACGCGCTTTCTGGGCAATACGGGCGATCAGTTCTTCAACCTTCTTGCCGACGATCATCATCATGTCGGCGAATTCGTCGACCACCACGACGATGGTCGGCAGTTTCTGCAACAGCGGCGCTTCGTCGTGGATGCTTTCGCGCTTGTACAGCGGATCGCTCAACGGTTCGCCGGCGTCCTGGGCCTCCTTGACCTTGGCGTTGAAGCCAGAGAGATTTCGCACGCCCATCTTCGCCATCAGCTTGTAGCGGCGCTCCATCTCGGCAACGCTCCAGCGCAAGGCGTTGGCAGCGTCCTTCATGTCGGTCACGACCGGGCACAGCAGGTGCGGAATGCCTTCGTAGATCGACAGCTCCAGCATCTTCGGGTCGATCATGATCAGCTTGGCGTCTTCCGGGCCAGACTTGAACAGGATCGACAGGATCATCGCGTTCACGCCCACCGACTTACCGGAACCGGTCGTACCGGCCACCAGCAAGTGCGGCATCTTCGCCAGGTCGGTGATGACCGGCTTGCCACCGATGTCGTGCCCCAGCGCCAGAGTGACCGGCGATTTGAAGTTGTCGTACTCAGGCGTCGACAGCACCTCGGAGAAACGCACGATCTGCCGGTCTTCGTTGGGAATCTCGATACCGACGGTGGTCTTGCCCGGAATCACCTCAACCACCCGCACACTGGTCACGGCCAGCGAACGCGCGAGGTCTTTGGCGAGGTTGGCGATGCGGCTGACTTTCACGCCGGCGGCAGGCTGGATTTCGTAACGGGTAATCACCGGGCCCGGGTGGATCGAATCCACCGTGACCTCGACACCGAACTCCTTGAGCTTGATCTCCAGCAAATGGCCGACTGCCGCCAGGGATTCCGGTGAGTAATTGAGTTGTTTCTTTTCCGCAGGATCAAGAATCGAGATCGGCGGCAAGGTGCCTTCTACGGCACTGTCGACGAACAGCGGCACCTGCTTCTCTTTCTGTACGCGTTTGCTTGGCTCGGGCGCTTTGACCGGAGCTGGCGCAATGACCGGCGGAACTTGTTTCTCGCGATCAGACATGTGCTTGCTCAAGGCTTGCTCACGTTCGATCAGGCGTTCTTTGACTTTGGCCTGCTCACGTTTGTCGGTGACCGTGGGCGCGACCACGTCATGCACACGATCGTCGACTTCACGCAGTTGCGCGACCAGTTGCTTGCGTTCGGTACGCGCCGACCACCAGCGATTGAGCGCGCCCTGGAACAGTTCGAACAGATCGAGAGTGATCTTGCCGGTAATGTCCATCACCTTGAACCAGGACAGGTCGGTGAACACCGTCAGGCCAAACAGGAACAAGGCAATGAACAGCAGCGTGCTGCCCTGAATGTTCAGCGCGTTCTTCGCCAGATTACCGAGGCTTTCGCCCAGCGCCCCGCCAGCACCTGCCGGCAGACCCGACGCAGCGTGAAAATGCAGATGCGCCAGCGCCGCGCCGGACAGCACCAGAAACACCAGACCGATCAGGCGCCAGGAGAACAGCCAGCCGCTCCACTGCCACGGTTCGTGGCGCTGGCGGAAGATCTGGTAGGCCTTGATCGCCAGCAGCAACGGGAAGATGTACGCAAAGTAACCCAGCACCATGAACAGGATGTCGGCGCTGTAGGAGCCCGCCGGGCCGCCGAAATTCTGCACGTCGTCGATCTTGCTGTTGTGGCTCCAGCCCGGATCGTCCTTGCCGTAGGTCAGCAAGGCCATCATCAGGAACAGGCACAAGGCACCAATGGCGATCAATGCACCTTCCTTGAGCCGGTAGTGCAACTGTTGGCGCCAGAGCGGAACGACTGTTTTTGCTGCTTCGGTGGATTTCTTCAAAACGCTTCTTTTCCTGCGCCCGAGGCGCGTCCATCTATTGAATGACGATAAAAAACTGCCCAATCCAGGCAGGTAAAAAAGTGAACGAGCGCAACTGAGACTACTTTTAACACTGTGCTGGCGCTTTTATAAACACAGCGCACCGCGAACATTCTGTAACAGCCCGTCATTGTACGGGTTTGTGCGTCCGATGCCATGCTTCAAACCCCAGCATTGAGCATAGTCAAGCACACAGAACCCGCGATTCAATTTGAGCATGCATTACCTTTTGTGACAAAGGCTTATGAGGTGTATTTGATGAACGCAGCGAAGCATTCACGCCTGATCATCCTCGGCTCCGGCCCGGCCGGTTACAGCGCTGCCGTATATGCCGCCCGTGCCAACCTCAAACCCGTGGTGATCACCGGCCTGCAGGCCGGTGGCCAACTCACCACCACCGTCGAGGTCGACAACTGGCCTGGCGACGTCGAAGGCCTCACCGGCCCGGTGCTGATGGAGCGCATGCAAAAGCACGCCGAACGCTTTGCCACAGAGATCGTTTACGACCACATCCACACCGCCAAGTTGCAGCAGCGCCCGTTTGAGCTTGTCGGCGACAGCGGCACTTACACCTGCGACGCACTGATCATTGCCACCGGCGCTTCGGCGCAATACCTCGGACTGCCATCGGAAGAGGCTTTTGCCGGCAAGGGCGTCTCTGCCTGCGCGACCTGTGACGGCTTTTTCTACCGTAATCAGGTGGTCGCAGTGGTCGGCGGCGGCAACACGGCTGTCGAGGAAGCGCTGTATTTATCGAACATCGCCAAAGAGGTGCACCTGATTCATCGTCGCGACAAGCTGCGCTCGGAGAAAATCCTTCAGGACAAACTGTTCGAGAAAGCCGCCAACGGCAACGTGCGCCTTCACTGGAACCAGAATCTCGACGAAGTGCTCGGCGAAGCCAGTGGCGTGACCGGCGCCCGCCTGCGCGACAGCCACACTGGCGACACCTGCGAGCTGCCATTGGCCGGGGTGTTCATCGCTATCGGTCACAAACCCAACACCGACCTGTTTCAAGGGCAGTTGCCGATGCGCGACGGCTACTTGCTGATCAAGGGCGGCAGCGACGGCGACGCCACCTCTACCGAGATCCCGGGGGTGTTCGCCGCTGGCGATGTCGCCGACCATGTTTACCGTCAGGCTGTCACCTCAGCGGGCGCCGGCTGCATGGCCGCGCTCGATGCCGAGAAGTATCTGGACGACATTCCTGTCATTTAACGGCACACTTTATCGCGGGCCAAACGGCTCGCACCGCCCTCCCCTTCTGCAAGCCTGGATGCCATGCTGACTTGGTTACAACGTAATTCCCTGACTTTTCCGCCATTGGAAAAGGCCATGCGCGACCCCAACGGACTGCTCGCCGCCGGTGGCGATCTGTCGGCCGACCGACTGATTCAGGCTTATCGGCATGGCTGTTTTCCGTGGTTTTCCGAGGGCCAGCCGATTCTCTGGTGGTCACCGGATCCACGCACTGTGCTGTTTCCCGACGAACTGCATGTCTCGCGCAGTCTCGGTAAATTGCTGCGCAAAGCGCGCTATCAAGTGACCTTCGATCAGGACTTCGACGCGGTGATACGCGCCTGTGCTGCGCCCCGGGATTACGCCGATGGCACCTGGATCACCGAAGCGATGCAGGATGCCTACATTGAACTGCATCGGCGCGGCTTCGCCCATTCGGTGGAGGTTTGGGATGAGGGCGAGTTGGTCGGCGGCCTCTATGGCTTGGCCATGGGCCAATTGTTCTTCGGCGAATCGATGTTCAGCCGTGCCGACAACGCTTCGAAATATGGTTTTGCCACGCTGGTGCGCCATCTGAAAGATTCGGAGTTCGTGCTGATCGACTGCCAGATGCCAACCGATCATCTGCACAGTCTCGGCGCCCGGGCCATTCCCCGCGACGAATTCGCTGATTATCTGGCCCGGCACCTGGATCAACCCAATCGTGCCACCTGGGTTTGCTGAGCGACTTTTGCGCGCGTGGCTTACACTTAATTCACCAGCTTATCCCGAGGGTTGATCATGACCGAGTTGGCGCGGTTGAAGTTCTATGCCACTCAGCCTCACTCTTGCAGTTATCTGCCCGAGGAGCAGGCCACGACCCTGTTTCTCGATCCGAGCCAGCCCATGGATGTGCATGTCTACGCAGACCTGTCGGAAATGGGCTTTCGTCGCAGCGGCGATCATCTGTACCGCCCGCATTGCCAGAACTGCAATGCGTGCGTGCCTGCGCGCATTCCGGTGGCGCAGTTCACACCCAATCGTCAGCAGAAGCGGATTTTCAAACGCAACACGGATTTGCAGGTGCGCCCGGCCAAACCGCAGTTCAGCGAAGAATACTTCGATCTGTACCAGCGCTACATCGAACAACGCCACGCTGACGGCGATATGTACCCGCCAAGCCGTGATCAATTCTCGACTTTTCTGGTCCGTGACCTGCCCTTCTCGCGCTTTTACGAATTCCGACTCGACGGACGGTTACTGGCCGTGGCGGTGACCGATTTGCTGCCGAACGGTTTGTCAGCGGTGTACACCTTCTACGAACCCGCCGAAGAGCGCCGCAGCCTTGGCCGATTTGCCATCCTCTGGCAAATCGCCGAGGCACAGCGCCTCGGGCTTGAGGCGGTGTACCTTGGTTACTGGATCAAGAACTGCAAAAAGATGAACTACAAGACGCAATATCGACCCATCGAATTGCTGATTAATCAGCGCTGGGTCATCCTCAACTAAACCCAAGCCGTAAACCCCTTGGCGTAAACCCCATTTTTCGGGCACAATGCACGCCGCTTTTGCCTGGCGCAGTTGCACCGGGCCATTCATTGGATACCGAGGGCTTTACTGCATGTCGAAAGAAGACAGCTTCGAAATGGAAGGCACTGTCGTCGACACCCTGCCCAACACCATGTTTCGTGTGGAGTTGGAAAATGGGCACGTCGTAACCGCGCATATTTCCGGCAAGATGCGCAAGAACTACATTCGTATTCTTACCGGTGACAAAGTGCGCGTCGAGCTGACGCCCTATGACTTGAGCAAAGGGCGCATCACTTACCGCGCTCGTTAATCAAGTCAATACAGAACGCCCGGTTTATGCCGGGCGTTTTTGTTTGTCTGCGTTTTGGGGTTTTGGGGGCATATCCGTTTTCTCGGGTGCTGCCGCTGGCGGTTTCGCTCTTACAGCGAGCCCCTTTTTCAAACGCCAAAAAGGAACCAAAAGGCTTTGCCCCTGGCGTACGGCACTTCGCTGAGGCTCAGTGTTCCCTCGCTACGGTGTCCATCCGGGGGCATCGCCTACGGTTTGCTTCGCTGCACCTCCTCTCGATGTATGCGGCTACGCCGCACGGCGCTGCGCGCCTAACCCCGGATGAACACCTTCGCTCGGCCTGCCGATGGGGCAAAAGATCAAAAACCAAAGCAAGATCAAGAGCTAGATCAAGAGCCCCTCACCCTAGCCCTCCCGAAACGTCGGACCGCCCGTAGGGAGAGGGGACTGACCGAGGTGTTTGGCAGAGTTACGCCGACGTGAAATACCGAGTTGAACTCAGATTTTGAAAGGCCCACAAATCAGCTCCCTCTCCTCGGGGAGAGGGCTGGGGTGAGGGGTGCATCCAACACCGAACAAAAGCCGACCGCATGCTCTTCACCACTCAACAGGATGAGCGTTAGCTCGGCTGCAGCTCTTGATCTGTAAGGCGACGTCGGAAGGCTGAGTGGAGGGATTGATCCGGGCGTGGGAGCGCAGCGACCGTTTGGCGAAGCCAAACACAGCGAGAGGAGGTGCAGCGCAGCAAACCGTAGGCGCTGCGCCCGGATCGATCCCGCAGCGAAGGGACCCCGAGCCCCAGCGAGCGGGCCGCACGTAGGAGCAAGCGTTTTTTGCTTACTTTTTTTGGCGTTTGAAAAAAAGTGAGTCGCCGTAAGGGCGAAACCGTAACAAGCCATCACCGCAGCAACGGATATTCACCCAAAAACCCAAACGACAAATAACAAAAAGGCGCCCGAAGGCGCCTTCCCAATCAACATCAAACCGTCAGGCCATCTCAGCCGTAGTCTCGAAGTCAAACGTCAACTCACCATCCTTGATGTCGATGTGAACCACACCGCCATGCTCGGCCAGCTCGCCAAACAGAATCTCCTCCGCCAACGGACGCTTGATCTTGTCCTGGATCAGACGTGCCATCGGACGCGCACCCATCGCCGAGTCATAACCACCCGCCGCCAGCCAACTACGCGCGGCATCAGTGACCTCAAGCAGCACACGCTTGTCTTCCAGCTGCGCCTGAAGCTCGGTAAGGAACTTGTCCACCACACTTTTGATGACCTCATGACTGAGGCGACCAAACTGGATAATGGTGTCCAGACGGTTACGGAATTCCGGCGTGAAGCTCTTCTTGATCACTTCCATCGCGTCAGACGAGTGGTCCTGATGGGTGAAACCGATCGAAGCACGCGCCGCCGTTTCGGCACCGGCGTTGGTGGTCATGATCACGATCACGTTGCGGAAGTCCGCCTTGCGTCCGTTGTTGTCGGTCAGCGTACCGTGATCCATCACCTGCAACAGCAGGTTGAAGACTTCCGGATGCGCCTTCTCGATTTCATCGAGCAGCAATACGCAATGCGGTTGCTTGGTGATCGCTTCGGTCAAAAGACCACCCTGATCGAAACCGACATAGCCTGGAGGTGCACCGATCAGACGCGATACAGTGTGACGCTCCATGTACTCGGACATGTCGAAGCGAACCAGTTCGATCCCCAACGCCTTGGCCAATTGCCGCGCGGCCTCGGTTTTACCGACACCGGTCGGCCCTGCGAACAGGAACGAACCGACTGGCTTGTCCGGCGACTTCAAGCCGGCACGGGACAGCTTGATCGCAGTCGACAGCGAATCGATCGCCGCGTCCTGACCAAACACCGTCAGCTTCAGGTCACGTTCCAGGTTACGCAGCAGTTCCTTGTCGGAACTGGTGACGTGTTTAGGCGGGATCCGCGCGATTTTCGCGACGATGTCTTCGACCTGTGGCACTTCAATGCGCTTCACACGTTTTTCGACCGGTTGCAGACGCTGATAGGCGCCCGCCTCGTCGATCACGTCGATGGCCTTGTCCGGCATGTGCCGGTCATTGATGTAACGCGACGCCAGTTCAGCAGCGGCGCGCAACGACTCATCGCTGTATTCGATGTTGTGGTGCTGCTCGAAACGCCCTTTCAGGCCGCGCAGGATACCGATGGTGTCTTCCACCGATGGCTCGACGACATCGACTTTCTGGAAGCGACGCGCCAAGGCACGGTCCTTCTCGAAGATGCCGCGAAATTCCTGGAACGTGGTCGAGCCGATGCAGCGAATGTCGCCAGACGACAGCAGTGGCTTGAGCAGATTCGAAGCGTCCATGACCCCGCCCGACGCAGCGCCGGCACCAATAATGGTGTGGATCTCGTCGATGAACAGGATCGCCTGCGGACGTTTTTTCAGTTCATTGAGCAGCGCCTTGAAGCGCTTCTCGAAATCACCGCGATACTTGGTCCCCGCGAGCAGGGCGCCAAGATCGAGCGAGTAGACAACGCTGTTGGCCAGCAGATCAGGCACCTGGTTGTCGACAATGCGCTTGGCCAGGCCTTCGGCAATCGCGGTTTTACCCACGCCCGCTTCACCGACCAGCAGCGGATTGTTTTTGCGTCGGCGCGCGAGAATCTGCGCGACACGCTCGACTTCCGATTCACGGCCGACCAGCGGATCAATGCGACCCTGGCGCGCCAGTTCGTTGAGGTTGCTGGCATAAGCATCCAGAGGATTGCCTGAAGAAGAAGACTCACCGCCCTCATCGTCCTGCATATCTTGTTCACCTTCAGAGTGATCGCCATGCCCCGGCACTTTGGAAATGCCGTGAGCGATGTAGTTGACGACATCGATGCGCGCAACGCTCTGCTGTTTCAGCAGGAACACCGCCTGACTCTCTTGCTCACTGAAGATGGCAACCAGCACGTTGGCGCCGGTTACTTCGCGTTTGCCCGAGCTCTGTACGTGGAAAACAGCACGTTGCAGTACACGCTGAAAGCCCAGGGTTGGCTGGGTTTCGCGATCTTCGTCATGAACGGGGATCAATGGCGTGGTGGAGTCGATGAACTCCTGCAGGTCATGCTTGAGTTTGTCGAGGTTTGCGCCGCAGGCACGCAAAACGGTGGCGGCAGCCTCATTGTCCAATAGGGCCAGCAAAAGGTGTTCGACGGTCATGAATTCATGACGTTTCGAACGAGCCTCCTTGAAGGCTAGATTGAGGGTGACTTCGAGCTCGCGGTTTAACATAGCTTCACCTCATACCCAAGTGGTCGGCGATTAACCGTCCTTCTCGATTTCACAGAGTAGCGGATGCTGGCTTTCCCTGGCGTACTGGTTGACCTGCATGGCCTTTGTCTCGGCGATGTCGCGGGTAAACACTCCACATACTGCCCGTCCTTCTGTGTGGACGGCCAGCATGACCTTGGTCGCCAGCTCGCGATTCAGGTTAAAAAACACCTCGAGCACTTCGACGACGAAATCCATCGGTGTGTAGTCATCATTGAACAAAACCACCTTGTACATTGGCGGCGCCTGTAACGCAGGCTTTGCTTCCTGAACAGCAACGCCTGCCGAATCGTCGTCGTGCTCCTGTGGAAGATCCTTTTGGAGAAGCGGGCGATCCTGATTGAATGTTAGTCGAATCTGGCTGATTGCATGCATGGGAAAGAAAGGTTCGTCAGTTGTGCAAATACAGTGGTGGGGGCGGTTGTCCACGTTTTCAACTCCGACTGCCCGGTCACCTTGACTATCGGGAAAACGGTGTTACAACCAATAGAGCCCACAGTGGGTAAAAAAGATCCGCGGAGTCAATTCTTTTAACGGATTAGATTGCGGATGACCTGGATGATACTCCAGCGATGGAGTCTGTTGCAGAGGGATTTGAGCATGGCTGTCGGCAAGGTGAAATGGTTCAACAATGCCAAGGGATTCGGCTTTATCAATACCGATGCCCGCGAAGGCCGCGATGAGGATGGCAAAGACATCGATTTCTTTGCCCATTACTCGGCCATTGAAATGGAAGGGTATAAAACCCTCAAGGCCGGACAACTGGTGAAATTCGACATCGTGCAGGGCCCGAAAGGCTTGCATGCGGTGAAGATTGCGTCGGCCGAAGCCAAACAAGAAGCGCCCCCGATCACCACCGAAAAACAAACGGTGACCAGCTGACGCCTCAGAACCTTCAGCCATAAAAAACCGCCCTCCTCAATCATCTGAGTCGGGCGGTTTTTTCGTTTGCCGGTGTTTCTTACATATGCGAAATCAGCGCATCACCGAAGCCCGAAGACGAAACCAGTTTCGCCCCGTCCATCAGACGCTCGAAGTCATAGGTCACGGTCTTGGCCGAGATAGCGCCATTGGTGCCCTTGATGATCAGATCCGCCGCTTCCGTCCAGCCCATGTGGCGCAGCATCATTTCTGCCGAAAGAATCAACGAACCCGGGTTGACCTGGTCCTTGCCGGCGTATTTCGGCGCCGTACCGTGGGTGGCTTCGAACATCGCCACGGTGTCGGACAGGTTGGCGCCCGGCGCAATACCGATACCGCCCACTTCCGCCGCCAGGGCGTCGGAAAGGTAGTCGCCGTTCAAGTTCAGGGTCGCGATGACATCGTATTCCGCCGGGCGCAGCAGGATCTGCTGGAGCATGGCGTCGGCGATGGCGTCCTTGACCACAACGTTCTTGCCGGTTTTCGGGTTTTTGAACTGCATCCACGGGCCGCCGTCGAGCAGGGTCGCGCCGAACTCTTCGGCGGCCACTTCGTAGGCCCACTCTTTGAAGGCACCTTCGGTGAACTTCATGATGTTGCCTTTGTGCACGATGGTCAGCGAATCGCGGTCGTTATCGACCACATATTGCAGGGCCTTGCGTGCCAGGCGCTTGGTGCCTTCCAGCGAAACCGGCTTGACGCCGATGCCGCAGTTTTCGTCGAAACGGATCTTGGTGACGCCCATTTCTTCTTTAAGGAACTTGATGACCTTGGTGGCTTCCGGCGAACCGGCCTTCCACTCAATGCCGGCATAGATGTCTTCGGAGTTCTCGCGAAAGATGGTCATGTCGACGTCACCTGGCTTTTTCACCGGGCTCGGCACGCCTTCGAACCAGCGCACCGGGCGCAGGCAGACGTACAGGTCGAGTTGCTGACGCAGGGCCACGTTCAGCGAGCGGATGCCACCACCGACCGGCGTGGTCAGCGGGCCTTTGATGGAAACCACGTAGTCCTTGACTGCATCGAGGGTTTCCTGAGGCAGCCAGGTGTCCTGATCGTAAACCTGAGTGGCTTTTTCCCCGGCGTAGACTTCCATCCAGGAAATCTTGCGCTTACCGCCGTATGCCTTTTGAACTGCAGCATCGACAACCTTGATCATCACCGGACTGATGTCGACACCAATGCCGTCACCTTCGATGAAGGGGATGATCGGGTTATCAGGAACATTGAGAGAATGGTCTGCATTGACGGAGATTTTGTCGCCGACGGCTGGAACCTGAATCTTCTTGTAACCCATGCTGAACTCCATTGTTTGGATTGAACATCTGGCTTGGTTCGAGCGTAACCCAGTTAAATCAACACGCAAACCCTCAGTTCCCGGCATTCGCACAAGTCGTTTCGTACAAGCCTGAAAGCAAAGGGAAAAGCGCCAAACTCAAGCATTCCCATTGACCTTAGTCGCCATCCTGCCCTGCGACCTTTAGACCAATGGACGAGAATCGTTGCATATGAACCATCGGCAGATTGCCAGCTACCTATGTATAATGCCGCCCGCTGACCACAGGGTCACGACGGCTGGCCTCTCTAGTACGAGACTTTCCGCCTGATTGGTCGGGTTGTTACCGCAGCCTGACTGCTTGACGCTCTACTGATGCACCCAACATCACCGCGAAGAATCTCGACATTCGGTTCATGGATGACTTTGAACGAACGCGCTTACCCGGCGCCCCTCGAGTTTCTGCGCACGCTTTAGCAAAGAAGAGAGAGTTAATCCGAATATGCCCACCCGCTCGAAGATCATCTATACCTTCACCGACGAAGCTCCTGCCCTCGCCACCTATTCCCTGCTGCCGATCATCGAGGCTTACACCGCCTCGGCCGATATCGCCGTGGAAACCCGCGATATCTCTCTTGCAGCACGCATCCTGGCAAGCTTCCCCGAGCAACTGGGCGACAAAGCCGTAGCCGACCACCTCGCTGAACTGGGCGACCTGGCCGTTACGCCTGAAGCCAATATCATCAAGCTGCCGAACATCAGCGCTTCGGTGCCACAGCTGCAAGCCGCGATCAAAGAGCTGCAAGCTCAGGGTTACAACCTGCCGGACTACCCGGAAACCGTAACCAGCGACGCCGACAAAGACGCCAAGGCGCGTTACGACAAGGTCAAGGGCAGCGCCGTGAACCCGGTTCTGCGTGAAGGCAACTCCGACCGCCGCGCACCGCTGTCGGTGAAGAACTATGCGCGCAAGCACCCGCACAAAATGGGCGCCTGGGCCAAAGACTCCAAGTCCCACGTCGCTCACATGAGCACCGGCGATTTCTACGGTAGCGAAAAAGCTGCCCTGATCGACGCCGCTGACGCCGTGAAGATCGAGCTGATCGCCAAAGACGGCACCGCAACCGTTCTGAAAGAAAAAACCACCGTTCAGGCTGGCGAGATCCTCGACTGCGCCGTGATGAGCAAAAACGCCCTGCGCGCGTTCATCGCAGCTGAAATCGAAAGCGCCAAGGCCCAGGGCGTGCTGCTCTCGGTGCACCTGAAAGCGACCATGATGAAGGTCTCCGACCCGATCATGTTCGGCCAGATCGTTGCCGAGTTCTATAAAGATGCCCTGACCAAGCACGCTGAAGTGCTGGCCGAGATCGGCTTCAACCTGAACAACGGCATCGGCGATCTGTACGCGCGCATCAAGGCCCTGCCGGCCGAGCAGCAAGCGCAGATCGAAGCCGACATGGCCGCGGTCTACGCTGCTCGTCCATCGCTGGCGATGGTCAACTCCGACAAAGGCATCACCAACCTGCACGTGCCGAGCGACGTTATCGTCGACGCCTCGATGCCAGCGATGATCCGTGACTCCGGCAAAATGTGGGGCACCGACGGTCAGCTGCACGACACCAAGGCGGTGATCCCGGATCGTTGCTACGCGACCATCTACCAGGCCGTGATCGAAGACTGCAAAGCCAATGGCGCTTTCGACCCGACCACCATGGGCAGCGTGCCAAACGTTGGTCTGATGGCGAAGAAAGCCGAAGAGTACGGCTCGCACGACAAGACCTTCCAGATCAAGGCTGACGGCGTGGTTCGCGTCACCGACAGCAAGGGCAACCTGCTGATGGAACAGGCTGTTGAAGCCGGCGACATCTTCCGCATGTGCCAGACCAAAGACGCGCCGATCCAGGACTGGGTCAAGCTGGCTGTCAACCGTGCTCGCGCCAGCAGCACGCCAGCGATCTTCTGGCTCGACCCGATGCGCGCTCACGATGGCGTAGTGATCGAGAAAGTTCAGGCCTACCTGAAGGATCACGACACGGCCGGTCTGGACATCCAGATCATGGCGCCGGTCGACGCAATGAAGTTCACCCTGCAGCGCACCCGCGAAGGCAAGGACACCATTTCGGTGACCGGCAACGTACTGCGCGACTACCTGACCGACCTGTTCCCGATCATGGAACTGGGCACCAGCGCCAAGATGCTGTCGATCGTGCCGCTGATGAACGGCGGTGGCCTGTTCGAAACCGGCGCCGGCGGTTCGGCTCCGAAGCACGTGCAGCAACTGGTTGAAGAGAACTTCCTGCGCTGGGATTCGCTGGGCGAGTTCCTCGCACTGGCAGCATCCCTTGAGCATCTGGGCGTGAACTACAACAACCCGAAAGCACTGGTGCTGTCGAAGACTCTGGATCAGGCCACTGGCCAGTTCCTCGACAACAACAAGTCGCCATCGCGCAAAGTCGGCAACATCGACAACCGCGGCAGCCACTTCTACCTGGCGATGTACTGGGCTCAGGCCCTGGCCGCCCAGACTGAAGACGCTGCACTGCAAGCGCAGTTCGCGACGCTGGCAAAAACCCTGACCGAGAACGAAGCAACCATCGTTGCCGAGCTCAACGCGGTTCAGGGCAAGCCAGTCGACATCGGCGGTTACTACCACGCCAATGCCGAGCTGATCAGCAAGGCCATGCGCCCGAGCGCAACCCTCAACGCAGCGATTGCTGCGCTGGTTTAAGGTTGTAAAGGGAACATCACAAACCCCGGCCCTGTGCCGGGGTTTGTGTTTCCGGGCTTTATGATCACCACAAAACCCTGTGGGAGCTGGCTTGCCAGCGATAGCGGTGGATCAGTCACCTTCAATGCTGAATGATAGGCCGCCATCGCTGGCAAGCCAGCTCCCACAGGGATCGGGTTCCAATATTCAGAAACGAGGACACCGCATGGAATGGCTCCCCCACATCACCGTCGCCACCATCGTCGAGGACAACGGTCGCTTCCTGATGGTTGAAGAGCACAAGGCCGGGCGCAATGTGCTCAACCAGCCCGCCGGCCATCTCGACCCGGACGAAACGCTGATCGAAGCCGCCGTGCGCGAAACCCTCGAAGAAACCGGCTGGGACGTCGAACCCACCGGCGTCATTGGCATTTATCTGTACACCGCCCCAAGCAACGGCGTGACCTACCAACGCGTGTGCTTCAGCGCCAAAGCCTTGAAACATCACGCGGATTACCAATTGGACGATGGCATCGTCGGCGCCAAGTGGCTGACCCGCGACGAATTAATCGCCCAGCGCGACAACTGGCGCAGTGAGCTGATCATCCGTTGCATCGACGATTATCTGGCCGGCCATCACTTCAGCCTCGAACTGATCCGCCCTTCTCTTTAGCCTTGAGGCCGTGAGCCTGATAGAATCGCGTCCTTTTTCAAGACACTCATTGAATCCCTATGCGTGATCCAGCCCCTTCTGACACATCCAAGAAGCGCGTCATTGTCGGCATGTCCGGCGGCGTGGACTCTTCCGTTTCCGCTCTCCTGCTGATCGAGCAGGGTTACGAGGTGGAAGGCCTGTTCATGAAGAACTGGGAAGAAGACGACGGAACGGAATACTGCACCGCCATGGACGACCTGGCGGATGCTCAGGCTGTCTGCGACAAAATCGGTATCAAACTGCACACCGCCAACTTCGCCGCCGAGTACTGGGACAACGTGTTCGAGCACTTCCTCGCCGAATACAAGGCCGGTCGTACGCCGAACCCGGACATCCTGTGTAACCGCGAGATCAAGTTCAAGGCGTTCCTCGACTACGCCATGATGCTCGGCGCCGACCTGATTGCCACCGGCCACTACGTGCGCCGCCGCGACATCGATGGCCGCACCGAACTGCTCAAAGGCCTCGATCCGAACAAGGATCAGAGCTACTTCCTGCACGCCGTCGGCGGCGAACAGATCGCCAAGACCCTGTTCCCGGTCGGCGAACTGGAGAAGCCGGAAGTGCGCGCAATTGCCGAGAAATACGAGCTGGCGACCGCCAAGAAGAAAGACTCCACCGGGATCTGCTTCATCGGCGAGCGTCGTTTCAGCGATTTCCTCAAGCAATACCTGCCAGCGCAACCGGGCGAGATCAAAACCACCGAAGGCGAAGTCATCGGCCGTCACCACGGTTTGATGTACCACACCATCGGTCAGCGCCAGGGCCTCGGTATCGGCGGCTTGAAAGACGCCGGCGATGAGCCGTGGTACGTGCTGCGCAAGGATCTGGACACCAACGAATTGATCGTCGGCCAGGGCAACAACCATCCGTGGCTGTTCTCCGGCGCCCTGCTCGCTTCGGAAATCTATTGGGTCAACCCGATCGACCTGAGCCAGCCGCTGCGCCTGACCGCCAAGGTTCGCTATCGCCAGAGTGACCAGGCCTGCACCCTGGAAAAAACCACCAACGGCTACCGCGCCGTGTTCGACGAACCGCAACGCGCGGTGACGCCGGGCCAATCGGTGGTGTTCTATGACGGTGAAATCTGCCTCGGTGGCGGCGTGATCGAAGTGGCCGAGCCATGGAGCGGCCAGGCATGAGCCCGACTCAGGAGCAACTGACGGCGCTCGGCGGCGTGTTTCTCGCCGCCGTGCTGGTCGACCGGATCGCCAAGACCGGCCAGACCAGCGAGGCCGGCCTGACCTGCATGCTCGGCAGTCTGCTGGTGCGCGACCCAAAGGACACGCTGGACGTGTACGGCGGCGACGATCTCAATCTGCGTGAAGGTTACCGAGCGCTGATCGGCGCCCTCGAACGCGACCCGAGTACGTTGCAGCGTGAACCGCTGCGGTATGCCCTGTCGATGCTCGGTCTGGAACGTCAACTGGCCAAGCGCGACGACATGCTCGACATCATCGGCAAGCGTCTGCCGCAGATCCAGTCGCAGGTCGAGCATTTCGGCCCGGCCCACGAAAACGTGGTCGCGGCTTGCGGTGCGCTGTATCAGGACACCCTGAGTACCCTGCGCCAACGCATCCAGGTGCACGGCGACATGCGCAACCTGCAGCAACCGAGCAACGCTTCGAAAATTCGCGCCCTGCTGCTCGCCGGCATTCGTTCGGCACGCCTGTGGCGACAGCTCGGCGGTCATCGCTGGCAGTTGGTGATCAGCCGGCGCAAGCTGCTCAAAGAGCTGTATCCGTTGATGCGCAACGAGTAAACGCCACGCAATAAAAGCTTTGTAGTCTGTAACGCGTAATACGCCGGTCAGTTGGCAACGGACCGGCGGATTTTTTCATGTATGATACGCGCCCCATTTCGTTGCCCGACTGTCCGAGAACACCCCATGCAGCTTTCTTCGCTCACTGCGGTTTCCCCTGTTGACGGCCGCTACGCCGGCAAAACCCAGGCCCTGCGCCCGATTTTCAGCGAGTACGGCCTGATCCGTGCCCGCGTTCTGGTTGAAGTGCGCTGGCTCCAGCGCCTGGCCGCCCACGCTGGCATTCCTGAAGTGCCAGCCTTCTCCGCCGAGGCCAACGCCGTTCTCAATGAACTGGCTGAAAACTTCTCGCTGGAGCACGCCGAGCGCGTCAAAGAGATCGAGCGCACCACCAACCACGACGTCAAAGCGATCGAATACCTGCTCAAAGAGCAGGCGGCCAAGCTGCCGGAGCTGGCCCAGGTCAGCGAGTTCATTCACTTTGCCTGCACCAGCGAAGACATCAACAACCTGTCCCACGCCCTGATGCTGCGCGAAGGCCGTGACGACGTGATGCTGCCGCTGATGCGCCAGACCGCCGAAGCCATCCGCGAACTGGCCATCCGTTTCGCTGACGTGCCGATGCTGTCGCGTACCCACGGCCAGCCGGCTTCGCCGACTACTCTGGGTAAAGAGCTGGCGAACGTGGTTTACCGTCTCGAGCGTCAGATCGCTCAGGTCGCTGCCGTGCCGCTGCTGGGCAAGATCAACGGCGCCGTCGGCAACTACAACGCGCACCTGTCGGCCTACCCGCAGATCGACTGGGAAGCCAACGCCCGCGCCTTCATCGAAGACGAACTGGGCCTGGGCTTCAACCCGTACACCACGCAGATCGAACCGCACGACTACATCGCCGAGCTGTTCGACGCGATCGCGCGCTTCAACACCATCCTGATCGA
The DNA here is from genome assembly GCF_002979955.1 of Pseudomonas sp. MYb2. Classification (NCBI taxonomy): domain Bacteria; kingdom Pseudomonadati; phylum Pseudomonadota; class Gammaproteobacteria; order Pseudomonadales; family Pseudomonadaceae; genus Pseudomonas; species Pseudomonas sp. MYb2. The sequence continues at coordinate 36,312 of NZ_PCQC01000015.1, read as the reverse complement.
CTTCGACCGTGACATCTGGGGCTACATCTCCCTGGGTTATTTCAAACAGCGCACCATCGCTGGCGAAATCGGCTCGTCGACCATGCCGCACAAGGTCAACCCGATCGACTTCGAAAACTCCGAAGGCAACCTGGGCATCGCCAACGCGCTGTTCCAGCACCTGGCGAGCAAACTGCCGATCTCCCGCTGGCAGCGCGACCTGACCGACTCCACCGTACTGCGCAACCTCGGTGTCGGCTTCGCCCACAGCGTGATCGCCTACGAAGCCAGCCTCAAAGGCATCAGCAAACTGGAGCTCAACGAGCAGAAGATTGCCGCTGACCTCGACGCGTGCTGGGAAGTCTTGGCTGAGCCGATCCAGACCGTGATGCGCCGCTATAACATCGAAAACCCGTACGAGAAGCTGAAAGAACTGACCCGCGGCAAGGGCATCAGCCCGGAAGCGTTGCAGACTTTCATCGACGGCCTGGACATGCCTGCGCAAGCGAAAGCCGAGCTCAAGCAACTGACTCCGGCCAACTACATCGGCAACGCTGTAGCGCAAGCCAAACGCATCTGATCGACCGTTTGCCCCGTTTGAGACGCCCGGCCGCGCCGGGCGTTTTTATTCCCGTCTGAAAAGTGCTTTTTTTCAATAGGTTACATATGAATCCCGATATTCCTCTTCAACTTCTGGGCGGCATCACAGCACGTGAGTTCCTGCGCGACTACTGGCAGAAAAAGCCGCTGCTGATCCGCCAGGCGATTCCTGACTTCGAAAGCCCGATCGACGCCGACGAACTGGCCGGCCTGGCCCTGGAAGAAGAAGTCGAATCGCGCCTGGTGATCGAGCACGGCGAGCGCCCATGGGAACTGCGTCGCGGCCCGTTCGCTGAAGACGAATTCAGCAAGCTGCCGGAAAAAGAGTGGACCCTGCTGGTTCAAGCCGTCGATCAATTCGTCCCGGAAGTCAGCGAGCTGCTGGAAAACTTCCGCTTCCTGCCGAGCTGGCGCGTCGACGACGTGATGATCAGCTTCGCCGCCCCGGGTGGCAGCGTCGGTCCGCACTTCGACAACTACGACGTGTTCCTGCTGCAAGGCCACGGCAAGCGCAACTGGAAAATCGGCCAGATGTGCGATTCCGAGAGCCCGTTGCTGCAACACGCCGATCTGCGCATCCTCGCCGAATTCCACGAAACCGAAGAATGGGTTCTGGAACCAGGCGACATGCTCTACCTGCCGCCGCGTCTGGCTCACTGCGGTGTCGCGGTCGACAACTGCATGACCTACTCGGTCGGTTTCCGCGCGCCGAGCGCCTCTGAAGTGCTGACCCACTTCACCGATTTCCTCAGCCAGTTCCTGACTGACGAAGAGCGCTACACCGATGCTGACGCCAAGCCAGCCGTCGATCCGCACCAGATTCAGCACGATGCCCTGGATCGCCTGAAAAGCCTGCTCGCCGAGCACATGAGCGATGAGCGCCTGCTGCTGACCTGGTTCGGCCAGTACATGACCGAGCCGCGTTATCCAGAGCTGGTGGTTGGCCCGGAAGACGTCGAAGAAGAAGATTTCCTCAGCGCTCTGCAGGATGGCGCCATCTTGATCCGCAACCCGAGCGCGCGCCTGGCGTGGTCGGAAGTCGATGACGATCTGCTGTTGTTCGCCAGCGGCCAGAGCCGTTACCTGCCGGGCAAGCTGCGCGAACTGCTGAAGCTGATCTGCGCCGCTGACGCCCTGCACACCGAGAACCTCGGTGAGTGGCTGAACGACGAAGACGGTCGCGGCCTGCTCTGCGAACTGGTCAAGCAAGGTAGCCTGGGGTTCGCTGATGAATAAAATTCGCGTTCGTGTCGCAGACTGGCAGAAGGACATCGCCGAGATCCGGCGCATTCGTGAAACGGTGTTCATTGCCGAGCAATCGGTGCCACCTGAGCTGGAATGGGACGCGGATGACGCGACCGCCGTACATTTTCTGGCGTTTGAAGGCGACTTTCCGATTGGCACTGCGCGTCTGTTGCCTGATGGGCACATCGGCCGCGTTTCCGTGCTGAAAGACTGGCGCGGGATGAAAGTCGGTGATGCGCTGATGCAAGCGGTGATTGCTGAAGCTGAAGAGCGTGGCTTGAAGCAGCAGATGCTCAGTGCACAGGTGCAGGCCACGGCGTTCTATGAGCGTCTGGGCTTCAGCCTGGTCAGCGAGGAATTCCTCGAAGCCGGGATTCCGCATGTCGACATGGTTCGCCATTCGGCCTGAGCCCCGCCCTGATCGTTCCCACGCTCTGCGTGGGAATGCCCTCGGGACGCTCCGCGTCCCTTGCGGCATGTGACGCAGAGCGTCACTGGCTGCATTCCCACGCAGAGCGTGGGAACGATCACGCCCCGGCATCACCGATGCCGGGGCGTTTTGCTGTCTACGATTCAACTTGCCCCACCCAAGGCCGACAAACTGGCAATATCAAGCCTTTCGAAAGCGGAGATAACGGACATGTCCCTACGCACCCTGCTCACCACCTTGCTGCTCGGCTGCAGTTTTTCGGTGATGGCAGCCACAGAAATCGTGCCTCTCAATTACCGCACCAGCACCGACATGCTGCCAATGGCGCAAGACTTCCTCGGCAAGGACGGTCAGGTCAGCGCCTACGGCAACCAACTGATCATCAAGGCAGAGCCGGACAAGATCCAGGAACTCAAGGCGCTGATCACCCAGCTCGACACCGCGCCCAAGCGCCTGCTGATCACCGTCGACACCAACGAAAACAATGGTCGGGGCGACGAGGGTTATTCGGTCAATGGCGCCCAGCCAAGTCAAACCCGCATCATCAGCCGCAGCACCACCAGCCGTAACGGCGGCGTGCAACAGGTGCAAGCCAGCGAAGGCATGCCGGCGCTGATCCAGGTCGGGCAAAGCGTGCCGATCACCAACGTGCAGAGCGATTCCTATGGCGGTTACAACAGCCAGACCCAATACCGCAACGTCACTCGAGGGTTTTACGTCACCGCCAGCGTCACCGGCGACACCGTTCACCTGGCGATCACTACCAACAATGACCGAATGAGCCAGGAACGTTCCGATGTAGTGAACGTACAAAGTACCGACACAACTGTCAGCGGACGCCTCGGTGAATGGATCACCCTCGCCGGCGTCAACAGCCAGACCCAGGCTGACAAACAGGGCCTGACCCGCAGCTACTCGACTCAAGGTCGGGATGACATGACCTTGCGGGTCAAAGTCGACACGTTGGACTAAAGCACCGAAAACTGACTGATTAGTCGTATTAGACGAAAGATGTAGTGCTTGAAAAAAAGCACTACAAAACGTTTGACGAGGCAAAAAAGCGAAGGCATGATGGCCTCGCTCCCGCTAATCAGAGGCCCTGGCAAGGGCCTTCGAAGCGATGTTCGCACCTACCCCGCGAACCGTTTCGTGTCTGTACCGCCCACAAGGTGTGTTTGACGAGGTTGCCGACTGGAACGAAGTTGTCCCGAGGGACGGAAGCGTAATTAGGTAACCCGGCTCCACACTGTAGACCGTATAAAGGCCCACGACGCCCGAATGCGCCCGCAGTCCGCCACTACCTGCTCACTTCCCCTCGAGCCCATCGTTCATCCCGTCGCCTACCCCGCCGAAACCGACTTGACCACCTAAGCTTCTGGTCAGCGAGCGCAGGAATTTTCCACCGCAGAACAACTTTTCATAAAAGACGCGACGAGGTTTATCTCCATGGCACTGACACGCGAACAGCAAATTGCAGCCCTCGAAAAAGACTGGGCTGAAAACCCGCGCTGGAAAGGCGTGACACGCACTTACTCCGCTGCTGACGTCGTCCGTCTGCGTGGCTCGGTTCAACCTGAGCACACCTTTGCAAAAATGGGCGCCGACAAGCTGTGGAACCTGGTCACCCAGGGTGCCAAGCCGTCCTTCCGTCCTGAGAAAGATTTCGTCAACTGCATGGGCGCCCTGACCGGTGGCCAGGCTGTTCAGCAGGTTAAAGCCGGTATCCAGGCGATCTACCTGTCGGGCTGGCAGGTTGCTGCGGACAACAACTCCGCAGAATCCATGTACCCGGACCAGTCGCTGTACCCGGTGGATTCGGTTCCAACCGTGGTCAAGCGCATCAACAACTCGTTCCGTCGTGCTGACCAGATCCAGTGGAAAGCCGGCAAGAACCCGGGCGACGACGGCTATATCGACTACTTCGCGCCGATCGTGGCTGACGCTGAAGCCGGTTTCGGTGGCGTTCTGAACGCTTACGAGCTGATGAAGAGCATGATCGAAGCAGGCGCCGCCGGCGTTCACTTCGAAGACCAACTGGCTTCCGTGAAAAAATGCGGCCACATGGGCGGTAAAGTACTGGTTCCTACCCAGGAAGCCGTACAGAAGCTGACCGCTGCACGTCTGGCCGCTGACGTTGCCGGTACGCCGACCATCATCCTGGCCCGTACCGACGCGAACGCTGCTGACCTGCTGACTTCCGATTGCGACCCGTACGACCAGCCGTTCGTGACTGGCGAGCGCACTCAGGAAGGTTTCTACAAGGTTCGCGCTGGCCTCGATCAAGCCATCGCTCGTGGCCTGGCTTACGCGCCATACGCCGACCTGATCTGGTGCGAAACCGCCAAGCCGGATCTGGACGAGGCTCGTCGCTTCGCTGAAGCGATCAAAAAGGAATACCCGGACCAACTGCTGTCGTACAACTGCTCGCCTTCCTTCAACTGGAAGAAAAACCTGGACGACGCGACCATCGCCAAGTTCCAGCGCGAACTGTCCGCCATGGGTTACAAGCACCAGTTCATCACTCTGGCCGGCATTCACAACATGTGGCACAGCATGTTCAACCTGGCGCACGACTACGCCCGCAACGACATGACTGCCTACGTGAAGCTGCAAGAGCAGGAATTCGCTGACGCCGCCAAGGGTTACACCTTCGTGGCTCACCAGCAGGAAGTGGGCACCGGCTACTTCGACGACATGACCACCGTGATTCAAGGTGGCTCGTCTTCGGTAACCGCACTGACCGGTTCGACTGAAGAAGAACAGTTCCACTGATCTGCTTCGCCTGAGCAAACGGCCCCTGCGGATCGAATAGAAAGCTAACCGCAGAGCCGAAAAACTGACGCCCCGACTGGTTCGGGGCGTTTTTTTGCCCCGATTTAATGAACACCACAAATCCCTGTAGGAGTGAGCCTGCTCGCGATAGAGGTGTGTCAGCTTGCGCATACTGTGACTGACCCACCGCTATCGCGAGCAGGCTCACTCCTACAGGGATCGGCGTCGTTCGGAGAAAACATTGATCCAGCGCGGTACATCCGTCAGAAAAATCCGCTAAAACGGGCGCCGTCGCTACTTGCAGTAACGCGCAAGTAAGACAACTTCCCAACTTCCATCCCGTTAAACAGTTACAAAACCACTCCAAACGATATCAATTATCATTTAGCCGCAACTATGTTCGTTACATTCCCTACAAAACATTATTTGCATAAACCCGCCTAATGCCCGCAACGCATGGGCTGCAGGGCAGTGGAGATGCGCTATGTCCTTATTCCAATAAATAATTTCGCTATAGGAATTTTACTTGCAGGGTGTTTAGCCATAAAATCAGCGCGATTGATTGCTGCGACATATCGTCACTGCCTATTTCTTTATCAAGCTCAGAGACCTTTGCTCTCTGTTAAGGATTACCAGCATGCCCGAAGCGACAGGACTCATGGCCCACAACTGGGGCTTTGCCATTTTCCTTCTGGGTGTCGTCGGCCTGTGTGCCTTCATGCTTGGCGTCTCCAGCCTCCTCGGGTCAAAAGCCTGGGGTCGCAGCAAAAACGAACCGTTCGAGTCCGGCATGCTACCTACCGGTGGCGCCCGCTTGCGGCTCTCAGCCAAATTCTATCTGGTCGCGATGCTCTTCGTGATCTTCGATATCGAAGCCCTCTTTCTCTTTGCATGGTCTGTGTCCGTCCGCGAAAGCGGCTGGACCGGATTCGTCGAAGCTCTCGTTTTCATAGCAATTCTGTTGGCAGGTCTTGTCTACCTGTTCCGAGTGGGCGCCCTTGACTGGGCTCCGGAAGCTCGTCGCAAGCGGCAGGCGAAGCTGAAACAATGAGGCTTTGGCAATGCAATACAATCTCACCAGGATCGACCCCGATGCTCCTAACGAGCAGTATCCGATTGGCGAACGGGAAACCGTTTCCGATCCGTTAGAAGATCAAGTCCACAAAAACATTTTCATGGGCAAGCTGGAAGACGTGCTGAGTGGCGCGGTCAACTGGGGACGTAAGAACTCCCTGTGGCCGTACAACTTCGGCCTGTCGTGCTGCTACGTGGAAATGACCACCGCCTTCACGGCGCCCCACGACATCGCGCGCTTTGGCGCCGAAGTCATCCGGGCATCGCCGCGTCAGGCCGACTTCATGGTTATCGCCGGTACCTGCTTCATCAAGATGGCGCCGATCATTCAGCGTCTCTACGAGCAGATGCTCGAGCCGAAGTGGGTTATCTCCATGGGTTCGTGCGCCAACTCCGGTGGCATGTACGACATCTACTCTGTGGTTCAAGGGGTGGACAAGTTCCTGCCCGTGGACGTCTACGTACCTGGCTGCCCGCCCCGTCCAGAAGCATTTCTGCAAGGCTTGATGCTGTTGCAGGAATCGATTGGACAGGAGCGTCGCCCGCTTTCCTGGGTCGTTGGTGATCAAGGCGTTTATCGCGCCGACATGCCTTCGCAGAAGGAACAGCGCCGCGAACAGCGAATCGCAGTCACCAATCTGCGCAGCCCTGACGAAGTCTGATCCAGATCTGTTCTTAAAAAAGAAACGAGAAGCTGGCTTCATTCTTTACGTTGACCGAAAGCGAAAAAATAACCATGACTACAGGCAGCGCTCTGTACATCCCGCCTTATAAGGCAGACGACCAGGATGTGGTCGTTGAATTGAACAACCGTTTTGGCGCCGAAGCGTTCACCGCTCAGTCGACCCGCACCGGCATGCCGGTGCTGTGGGTTGCGCGCGCCAGGCTCGTTGAAGTCCTGACTTTCCTGCGCAACCTGCCCAAGCCGTACGTCATGCTCTATGACCTGCACGGCGTGGACGAGCGTCTGCGCACCAAGCGTCAAGGCCTGCCGAGCGACGCCGAGTTCACCGTGTTCTATCACCTCATGTCGCTGGAGCGTAATAGTGACGTGATGATCAAGGTCGCCTTGTCCGAAAGCGACCTCAGCTTGCCGACCGTCACCAGCATCTGGCCGAACGCCAACTGGTACGAGCGTGAAGTCTGGGACATGTTCGGTATCGACTTCAAAGGTCACCCGCACCTGTCGCGCATCATGATGCCGCCGACCTGGGAAGGTCACCCGCTGCGCAAGGACTTCCCGGCGCGTGCGACCGAATTCGATCCGTACAGCCTCAACCTCGCCAAGCAACAGCTTGAGGAAGAAGCCGCGCGCTTCCGTCCTGAAGACTGGGGCATGAAACGCTCCGGGACGAACGAGGACTACATGTTCCTCAACCTCGGCCCGAACCACCCTTCGGCGCACGGTGCGTTCCGCATCATTCTGCAGCTGGACGGCGAAGAGATCGTCGACTGCGTACCGGACATCGGTTACCACCACCGTGGTGCCGAGAAGATGGCCGAGCGTCAGTCCTGGCACAGTTTCATCCCGTACACCGACCGTATCGATTACCTCGGCGGCGTGATGAACAACCTGCCGTACGTGCTCTCGGTCGAGAAGCTGGCCGGCATCAAGGTGCCCGAGAAGGTCGACGTCATCCGCATCATGATGGCCGAGTTCTTCCGGATCACCAGCCACCTGCTGTTCCTGGGTACTTACATCCAGGACGTTGGTGCGATGACGCCGGTGTTCTTCACCTTCACCGACCGCCAGAAGGCGTACACGGTGATCGAAGCCATTACCGGTTTCCGTCTGCACCCGGCCTGGTACCGCATCGGTGGCGTTGCCCACGACCTGCCGCGCGGCTGGGAAAAACTGGTGAAAGACTTCGTTGAATGGCTGCCAAAACGCCTCGACGAATACACCAAGGCTGCCCTGCAGAACAGCATCCTCAAGGGTCGTACCATCGGCGTCGCCCAGTACAACACCAAAGAAGCCCTGGAATGGGGTGTCACCGGTGCCGGCCTGCGTTCGACCGGTTGCGATTTCGACCTGCGTAAAGCGCGTCCGTACTCCGGCTACGAGAACTTCGAGTTCGAAGTACCGCTGGCCGCCAACGGCGATGCCTACGACCGCTGCATGGTTCGCGTCGAAGAGATGCGCCAGAGCATCAAGATCATCGACCAGTGCATGCGCAACATGCCGGAAGGCCCGTACAAGGCGGATCACCCGCTGACCACGCCGCCGCCGAAAGAGCGCACGCTGCAGCACATCGAAACCTTGATCACGCACTTCCTGCAAGTTTCGTGGGGCCCGGTGATGCCGGCCAACGAATCCTTCCAGATGATCGAAGCGACCAAGGGCATCAACAGTTATTACCTGACGAGCGACGGCGGCACCATGAGCTACCGTACCCGGATCCGCACTCCAAGCTTCCCGCATCTGCAACAGATCCCTTCGGTGATCAAAGGCAGCATGGTCGCGGACTTGATTGCGTACCTGGGTAGTATCGACTTCGTTATGGCCGACGTGGACCGCTAAGCATGAACAGCACGCTTATCCAGACAGACCGTTTCACCCTCAGTGAAACCGAGCGCTCGGCCATCGAGCACGAGCTGCATCACTACGAAGACCCGCGCGCGGCGTCGATCGAAGCCCTGAAGATCGTTCAGAAAGAACGCGGCTGGGTGCCGGATGGCGCCCTGTACGCGATCGGCGAGATTCTCGGCATCCCCGCCAGCGACGTTGAAGGTGTGGCGACGTTCTATAGCCAGATTTTCCGTCAGCCGGTTGGCCGTCACATCATTCGCGTCTGCGACAGCATGGTCTGCTACATCGGCGGCCACGAGTCGGTGGTCAGCGAAATCCAGAACAATCTGGGCATCGGCCTGGGTCAGACCACCACCGACGGTCGTTTCACCCTGCTGCCTGTCTGCTGCCTCGGCAACTGCGACAAGGCACCGGCGCTGATGATCGACGACGACACCTTTGGTGATGTGCAGCCTGCTGGCGTCGCCAAACTGCTCGAGGGCTACGTATGACCCTGACATCTTTCGGTCCTGCCAACCGCATTCAGCGTTCGGCCGAGACTCACCCGCTGACCTGGCGTCTGCGCGATGACGGCGAAGCCGTGTGGCTCGACGAGTACCAGGCCAAGAACGGTTACGCCGCTGCGCGCAAAGCCTTCGCCGACATGGATCAGGACGCCATCGTCCAGACTGTGAAAGACGCAGGCTTGAAAGGTCGCGGCGGTGCAGGCTTCCCCACGGGTGTGAAGTGGGGCCTGATGCCCAAAGACGAATCCATCAACATCCGCTACCTGCTGTGCAACGCGGATGAAATGGAGCCGAACACCTGGAAAGACCGCATGCTGATGGAGCAACTGCCCCATCTGCTGATCGAAGGCATGCTGATCAGTGCTCGCGCGCTGAAAACCTACCGTGGCTACATCTTCCTGCGTGGCGAATACACCACCGCCGCCAAGCACTTGAACCGTGCCGTGGAAGAAGCCAAGGCTGCGGGCCTGCTGGGGAAAAACATTCTCGGCAGCGGTTTCGATTTCGAGCTGTTCGTCCACACCGGCGCCGGGCGTTACATCTGCGGTGAAGAAACCGCACTGATCAACTCCCTCGAAGGCCGCCGCGCCAACCCGCGCTCCAAGCCGCCCTTCCCTGCCGCTGTTGGCGTGTGGGGCAAGCCGACCTGCGTGAACAACGTGGAAACCCTGTGCAACGTGCCGGCGATCATTGCCGACGGCGTTGACTGGTACAAATCGTTGGCCCGCGAAGGCAGCGAAGACATGGGCACCAAGCTCATGGGCTTCTCCGGCAAAGTGAAAAACCCGGGCCTGTGGGAACTGCCATTCGGCGTCACCGGTCGCGAGTTGTTCGAAGACTACGCCGGCGGCATGCGCGACGGCTTCAAACTCAAGGCCTGGCAGCCAGGCGGCGCCGGTACCGGTTTCCTCCTGCCAGAACACCTCGACGCGCAAATGTACGCCGGCGGCATCGCCAAAGTGGGCACCCGTATGGGTACCGGCCTGGCCATGGCGGTGGACGACAGCGTCAACATGGTCTCGTTGCTGCGCAACATGGAGCAGTTCTTTGCCCGTGAGTCGTGCGGTTTCTGCACCCCGTGCCGCGATGGTTTGCCATGGAGCGTCAAGCTGCTGATGGCCATCGAACAAGGCCGCGGTCAGCCAGGCGACATCGAGACCCTGCTGGGTCTGGTCAACTTCCTCGGCCCGGGCAAGACCTTCTGTGCTCACGCACCGGGTGCCGTGGAACCATTGGGCAGTGCCATCAAATACTTCCGTCCAGAGTTCGAAGCCGGTATCGCGCCAGTCAGCGCCGCCGTCCCGCCTCTGGCAAGGCCGATCGTAATCGGCGCGTAAACGCTTAACAGGTGAAGGGCCTGGGCCTTTCACCTCCTGCGATGACGCCTTTCGAGGCTGGTTTGATTCGCACGGATAACAAGATTCCATTAGCCACGCCCGCTGACACCGGGCCAACGAAGACCTTTGAACCATGGCCACTATCCACGTAGACGGCAAAGCGCTCGAAGTCGACGGGGCAGACAACCTGTTACAGGCATGTCTGTCGCTGGGCCTCGACATTCCATATTTCTGCTGGCACCCCGCGCTCGGTAGCGTCGGGGCTTGCCGCCAGTGTGCGGTCAAGCAGTACACCGACGAGAACGACACCCGTGGTCGCATCGTCATGTCCTGCATGACCCCTGCCACCGACAACACCTGGATCTCCATCGAAGATGAAGAATCCAAGGCGTTCCGCGCCAGTGTTGTCGAATGGCTGATGACCAACCACCCGCACGACTGCCCTGTGTGCGAAGAAGGCGGTCATTGCCACCTGCAAGACATGACCGTGATGACCGGCCACAACGAGCGCCGTTATCGCTTCACCAAACGCACCCACCAGAACCAGCAACTGGGCCCGTTCATTTCCCACGAAATGAACCGCTGCATCGCTTGCTACCGCTGCGTGCGTTTCTACAAGGATTACGCTGGCGGCACCGACCTCGGTGTGTTCGGCGCCCACGACAACGTGTACTTCGGTCGCGTTGAAGACGGCACCCTCGAAAGCGAGTTCTCCGGCAACCTCACCGAGGTCTGCCCGACCGGTGTGTTCACCGACAAGACTCACTCCGAACGCTACAACCGCAAGTGGGACATGCAGTTCGCGCCGAGCATCTGCCATGGCTGCTCGAGCGGTTGCAACATTTCCCCGGGCGAGCGTTACGGCGAACTGCGTCGCATCGAAAACCGTTTCAACGGTTCGGTGAACCAGTACTTCCTGTGCGACCGTGGCCGTTTCGGTTATGGCTACGTCAACCGCACCGACCGTCCACGTCAGCCGCTGCTGGCCGACGGCACCAAGCTCGGTCTGGATGCTGCACTGGATAAAGCCGCTGACTTGCTGCGCGGTCGCAACATCGTCGGTATCGGTTCGCCGCGTGCCAGCCTCGAGAGCAACTACGCGTTGCGCGAACTGGTCGGCGCCGAGCACTTCTATTCGGGTATCGAAGCCTCCGAACTGGAGCGCATCCGTCTGGTCTTGCAAGTGCTGAAAGACAGCCCGCTGCCTGTACCGAACATGCGCGACATCGAAGACCACGACGCCATTTTCGTCCTCGGTGAAGACCTGACCCAGACCGCCGCCCGTGTGGCGCTGTCGCTGCGTCAATCGGTCAAAGGCAAAGCCGAAGACATGGCCGAAGCCATGCGCGTTCAGCCTTGGCTCGACGCCGCCGTGAAGAACATCGGTCAGCACGCGCTGAACCCGCTGTTCATCGCCAGCCTGGCGGAAACCAAGCTCGACGACATCGCTGAAGAATGCGTACACGCAGCACCTGACGATCTGGCGCGCATCGGTTTCGCCGTTGCTCACGCACTGGACGCCAGCGCCCCGGCCGTTGAAGGTCTGGACGCCGAAGCACTGGAACTGGCCAAGCGTATTGCTGACGCCCTGCTCGCGGCCAAACGACCGCTGATCATCGCCGGTACGTCGCTGGGCTCCAAAGCCTTGATCGAAGCCGCGGCGAACATCGCCAAAGCGCTGAAGCTGCGCGAGAAAAACGGTTCGATCAGCCTGATCGTGCCAGAAGCCAACAGCCTTGGTCTGGCCATGCTCGGTGGCGAATCGGTCGACGCTGCGCTGCAAGCCGTCATCGACGGTAAGGCTGACGCTATCGTCGTGCTGGAAAACGATCTGTACACCCGCACCGCCAAAGACAAGGTCGATGCTGCACTGAACGCTGCGCAAGTGGTGATCGTTGCTGATCATCAGAAGACTGCGACCAGCGATCGCGCGCACCTGGTTCTGCCAGCGGCAAGCTTCGCCGAAGGCGACGGTACGCTGGTCAGCCAGGAAGGTCGCGCCCAGCGCTTCTTCCAGGTTTTCGACCCGCAATACCTCGACGCGAGCATTCTGGTTCACGAAGGCTGGCGCTGGCTGCACGCCCTGCGCGCGACCTTGCTGAACCAGCCGATCGACTGGACGCAACTCGACCACGTCACCGCTGCCGTTGCTTCGAGCACCGAGCAACTGGCACGTATCGTCGACGCTGCACCATCGGCGGCGTTCCGCATCAAGGGTCTGAAACTGGCGCGTGAGCCGCTGCGTTACTCCGGTCGCACCGCAATGCGCGCCGACATCAGCGTTCACGAACCACGCACCCCGCAAGACAAAGACACCGCGTTCGCCTTCTCCATGGAAGGTTACTCGGGCTCTGCCGAACCGCGTCAGCAGGTGCCATTTGCATGGTCGCCGGGCTGGAACTCGCCACAAGCGTGGAACAAGTTCCAGGACGAAGTCGGTGGTCACATCCGTGCAGGCGACCCGGGCACCCGCCTGATCGAAAGCACTGGCGACTCGCTGAACTGGTTCGCTGCTGCACCGCGCGCATTCAACCCGGCGCCGGGAACCTGGCAAGCGGTACCGTTCTTCCACCTGTTCGGCAGCGAAGAGAACTCTTCGAAAGCCGCACCGGTTCAAGAGCGTATTCCGGCTGCTTACGTGGCACTGGCCAAGTCCGAAGCGGATCGTCTCGGCGTCAACGACGGTGCCCTGCTGAGCCTGAACGTGGCCGGTCAGACCCTGCGTCTGCCGCTGCGCATCAATGAAGAACTGGGCGCCGGTCTGGTGGCGTTGCCTGCGGGCATCGCCGGCATTCCACCGGCATTCGCCGGCGTATCCGTCGACGGTCTGCAGGAGGCAGCGCAATGACCTGGTTCACCCCTGAAGTGATCGATGTGATCCTGACGGTCGTCAAAGCCATCGTGATTCTGCTGGCCGTGGTGGTCGCGGGCGCGTTGCTCAGCTTTGTCGAACGTCGCCTGCTGGGCTGGTGGCAGGACCGTTACGGTCCGAACCGCGTTGGCCCGTTTGGCATGTTCCAGATCGCCGCCGACATGCTGAAGATGTTCTTCAAGGAAGACTGGACCCCGCCGTTTGCCGACAAAGTGATCTTCACTTTGGCGCCGGTTGTAGCCATGTCCGCCCTGCTGATCGCGTTTGCGATCATCCCGATCACCCCGACCTGGGGCGTCGCGGATCTGAACATCGGCCTGCTGTTCTTCTTCGCCATGGCCGGTCTGTCGGTCTACGCGGTGTTGTTCGCCGGCTGGTCGAGTAACAACAAGTTCGCCCTGCTCGGTGCGCTGCGTGCTTCGGCGCAGACCGTGTCCTACGAAGTGTTCATGGGCCTGGCCCTGATGGGCATCGTGGTCCAGGTCGGCTCGTTCAACATGCGCGACATCGTCGAGTACCAGGCGCAGAACCTGTGGTTCATCATTCCGCAGTTCTTCGGCTTCTGTACCTTCTTCATCGCTGGCGTCGCCGTGACTCACCGTCACCCGTTCGACCAGCCGGAAGCGGAACAGGAACTGGCCGACGGTTACCACATTGAATACGCCGGTATGAAATGGGGCATGTTCTTCGTCGGTGAATACATCGGCATCATCCTGATCTCGGCGCTGTTGGTCACCCTGTTCTTCGGTGGCTGGCATGGTCCGTTCGGCATATTGCCGCAACTGTCCTTCCTCTGGTTCGCACTGAAGACCGCGTTCTTCATCATGCTGTTCATTCTGCTGCGCGCTTCCATTCCGCGTCCGCGTTATGACCAGGTGATGGATTTCAGCTGGAAATTCTGCCTGCCACTGACCCTGATCAATTTGCTGGTGACCGCTGCAGTCGTGTTGTGGAACACGCCAGCAGTCGCGGTTCAGTGAGGATTTGACCCATGTTCAAATATATTGGCGACATCGTTAAGGGTACTGGTACCCAGTTGCGCAGCCTGGTCATGGTCTTCGGCCATGGCTTTCGCAAGCGCGACACCCTGCAATACCCGGAAGAAGCGGTCTACCTGCCACCACGCTACCGTGGTCGTATCGTCCTGACCCGTGACCCCGATGGCGAAGAGCGTTGCGTTGCCTGCAACCTGTGCGCCGTGGCTTGCCCGGTGGGTTGCATCTCGCTGCAGAAAGCTGAAACCGAAGACGGTCGCTGGTACCCGGACTTCTTCCGTATCAACTTCTCGCGCTGCATTTTCTGCGGTCTCTGCGAGGAAGCCTGTCCGACCACCGCAATCCAGCTGACACCGGATTTCGAGATGGCCGAGTTCAAACGTCAGGACCTGGTGTACGAGAAAGAAGATCTGTTGATCTCCGGCCCCGGCAAAAACCCTGATTACAACTTCTATCGTGTTGCAGGTATGGCAATCGCTGGCAAGCCGAAAGGCGCCGCACAGAACGAAGCCGAACCGATCAACGTGAAGAGCTTGCTGCCTTAAGGAAGAACGATGGAATTCGCTTTCTATTTCGCATCGGGTATCGCTGTTGTGGCCACGCTACGTGTGGTCACCAACACCAACCCTGTGCACGCCCTGCTCTACCTGATCATCTCGTTGATCGCTGTGGCCATGACCTTCTTTGCACTCGGCGCACCGTTCGCCGGCGTGCTGGAAGTGATCGCCTACGCCGGCGCCATCATGGTGCTGTTCGTGTTCGTGGTGATGATGCTGAACCTCGGCCCCGCCGCGGTTCAGCAAGAACGCGCCTGGCTCAAGCCCGGTATCTGGGCAGGGCCGGTGATTCTCGCCGGGCTGCTGCTGGCCGAACTGCTGTATGTGCTGTTCGCTCACCAGAGCGGTCAAGCCATCGGCCACACCACCGTAGACGCGAAAGCCGTGGGCATCAGCCTGTTCGGCCCGTACCTGCTGGTGGTCGAACTCGCCTCGATGCTGCTGCTTGCTGCAGCCGTCACGGCGTTCCATTTGGGCCGTAACGAGGCGAAGGAGTAAGTCATGCCTGCTATCCCTCTCGAACATGGACTGGCCGTCGCCGGCATCCTGTTCTGCCTTGGTCTGGTCGGCCTGATGGTCCGCCGCAACATTTTGTTCGTGTTGATGAGTCTGGAAGTGATGATGAACGCCTCTGCACTGGCGTTCATTGTTGCAGGCGCCCGTTGGGGCCAGCCGGATGGACAGATCATGTTCATCCTGGTGATCAGCCTTGCAGCCGCCGAGGCCAGTATTGGTCTGGCGATCCTGCTGCAACTGTATCGCCGCTTCCACACGCTCGATATCGACGCTGCCAGTGAGATGCGCGGATGAACCTGATCTTTCTGACTTTCGTATTCCCTCTGATCGGTTTCCTGCTGCTGTCGTTCTCCCGTGGACGCTGGTCGGAAAACCTCTCGGCGCTGATCGGCGTGGGTTCCATTGGCTTGTCGGCGATCGTCGCCGCCTACGTCATCTGGCAATTCAACGTCGCACCACCGGAAGGCGGTCACTACACCCTGGTGCTGTGGAAGTGGATGGCGGTCGAAGGCTTCAAGCCTGACTTCGCCCTCTACGTCGACGGCCTGTCGATCACCATGCTCGGCGTGGTGGTGGGCGTGGGTTTCCTGATCCACCTGTTCGCGTCCTGGTACATGCGCGGCGAAGCGGGTTACTCGCGCTTCTTCTCGTACACCAACCTGTTTATCGCCAGCATGCTGTTCCTGGTGCTCGGCGATAACCTGTTGTTCCTGTACTTCGGCTGGGAAGGTGTGGGCTTGTGCTCGTACCTGTTGATCGGTTTCTACTACAGCAACCGCAACAACGGTAACGCCGCACTCAAGGCCTTCATCGTGACCCGGATCGGCGACGTGTTCATGGCCATCGGCCTGTTCATCCTGTTCCAGCAAGTGGGCACGTTGAACATCCAGGAACTGCTGGTGCTGGCACCGCAGAAATTCCAGGTCGGCGACTTCTGGATCACCCTGGCGACGCTGATGCTGCTGGGTGGCGCGGTCGGTAAATCGGCACAACTGCCGCTGCAAACCTGGCTCGCGGATGCGATGGCTGGCCCGACTCCGGTGTCGGCACTGATCCACGCCGCGACGATGGTTACTGCCGGTGTCTACCTGATCGCCCGTACCCACGGTCTGTTCACCCTGGCGCCGGAAATCCTCCACCTGGTCGGCATCGTTGGTGGTGTGACCCTGGTACTGGCCAGTTTCGCGGCACTGGTACAAACCGACATCAAACGTATCCTCGCCTACTCGACCATGAGCCAGATCGGCTACATGTTCCTGGCGCTGGGCGTTGGTGCCTGGGATGGCGCGATTTTCCACCTGATGACCCACGCCTTCTTCAAGGCCCTGCTGTTCCTTGCTTCCGGTGCGGTGATTGTTGCCTGCCACCACGAGCAGAACATCTTCAAGATGGGCGGTCTGTGGAAAAAACTGCCACTGGCCTATGCCAGCTTCATCGTTGGTGGTGCTGCCCTCGCCGCTCTGCCACTGGTCACCGCCGGCTTCTACTCCAAGGACGAAATCCTTTGGGAAGCGTTCGCCAGCGGCAACCACGGTCTGCTCTACGCAGGTCTGGTCGGCGCGTTCATGACGTCGCTGTACACCTTCCGCCTGATCTTCATCACGTTCCACGGTGAAGCCAAGACTGAAGCCCACGCCGGTCACGGCATCGCTCACTGGCTGCCATTGTCGGTGCTGATCGTATTGTCCACCGCCATCGGCGCGATGATCGTTCCGCCACTGCACGGCGTACTGCCAGAAAGCGTTGGCCATGCTGGCGGCGAAGCCAAGCACAGTCTGGAAATCGCCTCGGGCGCCATCGCCCTGGCCGGTATCCTGCTGGCAGCGCTGCTGTTCCTCGGCAAGCGTCGTTTCGTCACGGCGATCGCCAACAGCGGCATCGGCCGTTTCCTTTCGGCCTGGTGGTTCGCTGCCTGGGGCTTCGACTGGATCTACGACAAACTGTTCGTCAAGCCTTACCTTGCGATCAGCCACGTACTGCGCAAAGACCCGCTCGACCAGACCATCGGTCTGATCCCGCGTATGGCCAAGGGGGGTCACACCGCCCTGAGCCGCACCGAGACCGGTCAACTGCGTTGGTATGCGGCTTCCATGGCTGCTGGTGCCGTGCTGGTGATCGGCGCCATCGTGCTGGTAGCGGTCTGATATGAACCTTGCGAATTTGCGAAAGGAAACGAGCCCGTCATGATTCTGCCTTGGCTAATCCTGATCCCCTTCATCGGCGGCCTGCTGTGCTGGATGGGTGAGCGCTTCGGCGCTACCCTCCCGCGCTGGATTGCGCTGATCACCATGTCCCTGTTGCTCGCGATCGGCCTCTGGCTGTGGGCTACCGGCAACTATTCATTTGCTCCGGCGCCTGGCGCCGATCCGACCTGGGCGCTTGAGTTCAAGCATGTCTGGATCCAGCGCTTCGGCATCAACGTGCACCTGGCCCTCGACGGCCTGTCGCTGTTGATGATCCTGCTGACCGGTCTGCTGGGTATCCTCTCGGTACTCTGCTCGTGGAAAGAGATTCAACGTCACGTTGGCTTCTTCCACCTGAACCTGATGTGGATCCTGGGCGGCGTTGTCGGCGTGTTCCTCGCCCTCGACCTGTTCATGTTCTTCTTCTTCTGGGAAATGATGCTGGTGCCGATGTACTTCCTCATCGCGCTCTGGGGTCACAGTTCTTCGGACGGCAAGAAAACCCGGATCTACGCGGCAACCAAGTTCTTCATCTTCACTCAGGCTTCCGGCCTGATCATGCTGGTGGCGATCCTCGGTCTGGTGCTGGTCAACTTCAACAACACTGGCGTGATTACTTTCAACTACGCCGACCTGTTGAAAACCAAGATGTCGATGACCACTGAGTACATCCTGATGCTCGGCTTCTTCATCGCCTTCGCGGTCAAGCTGCCGGTCGTACCGTTCCACTCGTGGTTGCCTGATGCCCACGCCCAGGCGCCGACTGCAGGTTCCGTCGACCTCGCCGGTATCTTGCTGAAAACCGCTGCCTACGGTCTGCTGCGTTTCGCCCTGCCGCTGTTCCCGAATGCTTCGGCGGAGTTTGCGCCGATCGCCATGACCCTCGGTCTGATCGGGATCTTCTACGGCGCGTTCCTCGCTTTCGCACAAACCGACATCAAACGTCTGATTGCCTTCTCGTCCGTTTCCCACATGGGTTTCGTGTTGATCGGCATCTACTCCGGCAGCCAACTGGCGCTGCAAGGTGCAGTAATCCAGATGTTGGCGCACGGTGTGTCGGCGGCGGCACTGTTTATCCTCAGCGGTCAGTTGTACGAGCGTCTGCACACTCGGGACATGCGTGAGATGGGCGGTCTGTGGTCGCGTATCGCTTACCTGCCGGCAATCAGCCTGTTCTTTGCAGCCGCTTCGTTGGGTCTGCCGGGTACCGGTAACTTTGTCGGTGAGTTCCTGATCCTGATCGGCTCTTTCGCCAGCTGGCCGTGGATCACTGCGATTGCCACTTCCGGTCTGGTGTTCGGTTCGGTCTACTCGCTGATCATGATCCACCGTGCCTACTTCGGTCCGGCGAAATCGGATTCGATCCTGCACGGTATGGACGCTCGCGAACTGATCATGGTGCTAGGCCTTGCGGTGTTGCTGATCTACATCGGCGTCTACCCGCAACCGTTCCTCGACACGTCTGCCGCCACGATGCATGGCGTTCAGCAGTGGCTCGGCACCGCCTTCACTCAACTCGCTTCGGCCCGGTAAGAGCGCTATGGAATTCACGATTCAACACTTTATTGCGCTTGCGCCACTGTTGATCACCAGCCTCACCATTATCGTGGTGATGCTGGCAATCGCCTGGCGCCGCAACCACTCGCAGACCTTCCTGATTTCGGTCGCCGGTCTGAACCTGGCCTTGCTGTCGATCCTGCCAGCCCTGAAAGTCGCGCCTCTGGCCGTGACTCCACTGCTGCAAATCGACACGTTCGCTTGCCTGTACATGGCGCTGATTCTGGTCGCCACCCTCGCCTGCGTCACCCTCGCCCACGCCTATTTGGGCGATGGCGGTTCGGGCTACCCGGGCAACCGTGAAGAACTGTACTTGCTGATCCTGATGGCCGCCGCTGGTGGTCTGGTTCTGGTCAGCGCGCAGCACCTGGCCGGTTTGTTCATCGGTCTGGAACTGCTCTCGGTACCGGTTTACGGTCTGGTGGCTTACGCCTTCTTCAACAAGCGTTCGCTGGAAGCCGGCATCAAGTACATGGTGCTGTCGGCCGCCGGTTCCGCGTTCCTGTTGTTCGGTATGGCGCTGCTGTACGCCGACTCGGGTTCGCTGAGTTTCGTCGGTATTGGTCAGGCTCTGGCCGCGACTGGCCTGCCTAGCTCGCTGGCGCAACTGGGCCTGGGCATGATGCTGATCGGTCTGGCGTTCAAACTGTCGCTGGTACCGTTCCACCTGTGGACGCCGGACGTTTACGAAGGTGCTCCGGCACCGGTGGCTGCGTTCCTCGCAACCGCGTCGAAGGTTGCAGTGTTTGCGGTGATGGTGCGTCTGTTCCAGATCTCCCCTGCCGCCAGCAGTGGCGTATTGAGCGACGTGCTGACCGTCATCGCCATCGCCTCGATCCTGTTCGGTAACCTGCTGGCCCTGACCCAGAGCAACCTCAAGCGTCTGCTCGGTTACTCGTCCATCGCGCACTTCGGCTACCTGCTGATCGCACTGGTGGCGAGCAAAGGTCTGGCGGTGGAAGCCATTGGCGTGTACCTGGTGACTTATGTGATCACCAGCCTCGGCGCGTTCGGCGTGATCACTCTGATGTCCTCGCCGTACAACGGCCGTGACGCGGATGCCCTGTACGAATACCGCGGCCTGTTCTGGCGCCGCCCGTACCTGACCGCCGTGCTGACCGTGATGATGCTGTCCCTGGCCGGTATCCCGCTGACTGCTGGCTTCATCGGCAAGTTCTACATCATCGCTACCGGTGTTGAATCGCACCAATGGTGGCTGGTCGGCGCGCTGGTGCTGGGCAGCGCCATCGGCGTCTTCTACTACCTGCGCGTGATGGTCACCCTGTACCTGATCGAGCCAAACCTGCGTCGCCACGACGCCCAGCTGCACTGGGAACAGAAGGCCGGCGGCGTGATGCTGCTGGCCATCGCCCTGGTCGCGTTCTTCCTGGGTGTGTACCCGCAGCCATTGCTGACGCTGGTTCAGCAGGCGGGTCTGGCGGGCTGACAGCTCGAGCGCTACAAACAAAAACGGCACCTTCGGGTGCCGTTTTTTTTGCAATTTCAAGATCAAAAGATCGCAGCCTTCGGCAGCTCCTACAGGGACTCGTGGAGGAGCTGCCGAAGGCTGCGATCTTTTGATCTTCCCCCTCCAATACCCGATTAATGAACCAAACTCATAACTCTATAGCGAAAATTCGCAAAAACCTTTTCCTCTCTTCAGCAGTCATTCCTTAACGAGACCGGTGAACACGCCGGCATGCCCGTTTGGGCCACTAGCCCCCTGCTGCCCTGATTGAGTAAAAGGAATCGAACCATGACGATTTCCCGACGCAGATTTCTGATCCTTGGCGCCGTCACCGCAACGGCATTCGCCATGCCGCCGTTTATCAGCCTCAAGGCCTATGCGGCCAACCTGGAGCAACCGGCCATGAGCAAAGTGACGATCAACGTCAATGGCAAACCGCGTGAACTGGACGTCGATACCCGCACCACCCTGCTCGATGCCCTGCGCGAACACCTGCAACTGACCGGCACTAAAAAAGGCTGCGATCACGGCCAGTGCGGCGCCTGCACAGTGATCGCCGATGGCCGCCGGATCAATTCCTGCCTGACCCTGGCAGTCATGCACGAAGGCAGTGACGTCACCACCATCGAGGGCCTCGGGATGCCTGACAAATTGCACCCGATGCAGGCCGCGTTCATCAAGCATGACGGCTATCAGTGCGGTTATTGCACGCCGGGGCAGATCTGCTCGGCAGTCGCCGTCATCAAGGAGATCCGCGACGGCATCCCCAGCCACGCCAGCGCCAGCTTGACCGAGCCGCCGCAACTGATCGCCAGTGAGTTTCAGGAGCGCATGAGCGGCAATATCTGCCGTTGTGGCGCCTACTCGAACATCATCGAAGCCATCACTGAAGTCGCGGAGGTGCCAGCATGAGGCCGTTCAGTTACAGCCGCGCCGATTCTCCCGCCGCCGCTGCGCAAGCGGCGCAGGCCGAAGGCGCGCGTTTTATCGCCGGCGGCACCAATCTGCTCGACTTGATGAAACTCGACATCGAAACCCCGCTGCACCTGATCGATGTCAATCACTTGGGCCTTGATCAAATCGAAGCCACGCCCGAGGGCGGTTTGCGCATCGGTGCGCTGGTGCGCAACACCGATCTGGCGGCGGATCAGCGCATCAGAAAAGACTATGCCCTGCTCTCCCGCGCCTTGCTAGCCGGGGCTTCCGGCCAGTTGCGCAACATGGCGACGACCGCTGGCAACCTGTTGCAACGCACGCGTTGCCCGTACTTCTACGACACCAATCAGGCCTGCAACAAACGCCAACCCGGCAGCGGCTGCGCGGCAATTGGCGGGGTCAGTCGACAACTGGGGGTCATCGGCGTCAGCGAGGCGTGCATCGCCACGCACCCGAGCGACATGGCCATCGCCATGCGCGCACTCGATGCGCAGATCGAAACGGTCAAACCCGACGGCAGCACACGCAGCATCGCCATGGCCGATTTCCATCAGTTGCCGGGCACCACGCCGAACATCGAAACCAGCCTCACGCCCGGCGAATTCATCACCGCCGTGACCCTGCCGGTGCCCGTCGGCGGTACGCATATTTATCACAAGGTGCGTGATCGTTCGTCGTACGCCTTTGCGCTGGTATCGGTCGGCCTGATTCTGCAAAAGGACGGCAGCGGACGTGTCGCCGTGGGTGGCATCGCGCCGAAACCATGGCGCGTCGAAGCCGCCGAAGCCTTGCTGCCCAAAGGCGCCAAAGCCGTCAGCGAACGCCTGCTCGACGGTGCCACGCCGACCCATGACAACCAATTCAAACTGACCCTGGTCGAGCGCACGCTCGGTTCGGTGTTGGCGCAAGCGAGGGACGAAGCATGAAATTCGACACGCCGGCCACCACCAACCCGATCGACCGGTTGAAGGTCATCGGCCGACCCACTGACCGCGTCGAAGGTCCGCTGAAAACCAGCGGTCAGGCGCCTTATGCCTATGAGCAACACGAGGCAGTGGCCAATCAGGCTTACGGTTTCATGGTCGGCTCGGCCATCGCCAAGGGGCGGATCAACAACATCGATCTTGAGGACGCCAAAGCCGCACCCGGCGTACTCGCCATCGTCACCGCCGCCAACGCTGGCAAACTCGGCAAGGGCAAATACAACGCCGCGCCGTTGCTGGCCGGGCCAGAGATTCAGCACTATCACCAGGCCGTTGCGCTGGTGGTCGCGGAAACTTTCGAGCAGGCCCGGGCTGCCGCGCAAATGGTCAAGGTCGATTACGTCGCCGCCGAAGGCAAGTTCGATCTGGCCAGCGTGCGTGACCAAGGCGTTGAGCCGAAAGACGAATTGCCCGATGTCAAACACGGCGATTTCGCCAAAGCCTTCGCCGCTGCGCCAGTGCAGTTCGACCAGACCTACACCACGCCGGATCAGTCCCACGCGATGATGGAACCCCACGCCACGCTGGCCGCCTGGAAAGGCGATCAACTGACCCTGTGGACGTCGAATCAGATGATCGCCTGGAGCGTCGGCGACATCGCCACCACCCTCGGTTTGCCCAAGGAAAAGGTCCGCTTGATTTCGCCGTACATTGGCGGCGGTTTTGGCGGCAAGTTGTTCGTGCGCGCCGACGCCATTCTCGCCGCCCTCGGCGCGCGGATGGCGGGTAGACCCGTGAAGGTCGCCCTCGCCCGCCCGCAAATGGCCAACAACACCACCCACCGTCCAGCGACCATTCAGCACATTCGCATGGGCGCGACGGCGGACGGCAAACTCACCGCCATTGCCCACGAAGGCTGGTCGGGCAACCTCGCGGAAGGCAAAGTCGAGGTCGCCGCGCAGCCGAGCCAATTGTTGTACGCCGCGGAAAATCGCCTGGTGAGCATGCGCCTTTCCCCGCTGGATCTACCGGAAGGCAACGCCATGCGTGCGCCTGGCGAAACCCCGGGGTTGATGGTGCTGGAAATCGCCATGGATGAAATGGCCGAGCAGCTCAAACTTGATCCGATCCAGTTCCGCATTCTCAACGACACCCAAGTCGACCCGGTGAAAACCGAGCGGCCGTTTTCCCAACGACGCTTGATCGAATGCCTGCAAACCGGTGCCGAGAAGTTCGGTTGGGATAAGCGCAATACCAAACCCGGCAGCCGTCGCGAAGGCCGCTGGCTGATCGGCATGGGCGTTGCTGCGGCAATTCGCAACAACCTGCTGGTCAAATCCGGTGCGCGGGTGCGCCTGGAGCGTGACGGCAAGGTCACGGTGGAAACCGACATGACCGACATTGGCACCGGCAGCTACACGATCATTGCGCAGACCGCCGCCGAGATGATGGGTGTGGGCCTGAAGGATGTGACGGTGCACCTGGGCGATTCGAATTTCCCGGTCTCGGCCGGGTCGGGCGGACAATTCGGCGCCAACTGCTCGACCGCCGGCGTCTACGCCGCATGCATGAAACTGCGTGAGGCGGTGGCTGGCAAGTTGGGTTTGGCGGCGGATCAAGCCGAGTTTGTTGACGGTCAGGTGCGTGTTGGCGACAAACATGTGCCGCTGCGCAATGCCACGCAAAACGGCGTGATCACGGCCGAGGACAGCATCGAGTTCGCCGACCTTGCCGAGCAGTACCAGCAATCGACTTTCGGCGCGCATTTCGTTGAGGTCGCGGTGGATGCGGCAACCGGCGAAGTGCGGGTGCGGCGGATGTTGGCGGTGTGCGCGGCGGGAAGGATTCTCAACCCGAAAGCGGCGCGCAGTCAGGTGATCGGCGCGATGACCATGGGCGTCGGCGCAGCGCTGATGGAAGAGTTGGCGGTGGACAAGAAGCTCGGCTTTTTCGTCAACCATGACTTGGCCGGATACGAGGTGCCGGTGCATGCCGACATTCCCCATCAGGAGGTGATTTTCCTCGATGAAACCGACCCGATTTCTTCGCCGATGAAGGCCAAGGGCGTCGGTGAATTGGGGATCTGCGGGGTGAGCGCGGCGGTGGCGAATGCGATCTATAACGCGACCGGGGCACGGGTGCGGGATTACCCGATTACGCTGGACAAGATTCTTTCTTCATTGCCGGAGATGATTTAAACGCCTGAGCACAGCCCCTCACCCTAACCCTCTCCCAAGGGAGAGGGAACCGATTCGGGGATATTCAAGAGCTGCACCGACCTGCACGTCTTGCTGTGAATCCATAATCGACACGGCAATTTCATGTCGGCGGAGGATGCAAGACACCTCGGTCGGCCCCCTCTCCCTCCGGGAGAGGAAACCGATTCGGGGATATTCAAGAGCTGCACCGACCTGCACGTCTTGCTGTGAAGCCATAATCGACACGGCAATTTCATGTCGGCGGATGATGCAAGACACCTCGGTCGGCCCCCTCTCCTTCCGGGAGAGGAAACCGATTCGGGGATATTCAAGAGCTGCACCGAC